>NZ_QUWR01000009.1:0-139895 GCF_003419885.1 Acinetobacter sp. SWAC5 | reverse complement strand
ACGGATGAATATATTTCAGAAATCACTCAACGCTTGAATCATCGGCCAAGAAAAAGACTCGGCTTTAAAAGTCCGAGTCAGGTATTATGGCAACAACATGGTGTTGCACTTCAAATGCTAATCTAAGATACATTAAAAGCATGGTTATTAGAAACTTTTAATGTGGCATTAAATGGTCAATATGAAAGTGCTGTATTAAGACA
This sequence comes from Acinetobacter sp. SWAC5, assembly GCF_003419885.1. Classification (NCBI taxonomy): domain Bacteria; kingdom Pseudomonadati; phylum Pseudomonadota; class Gammaproteobacteria; order Moraxellales; family Moraxellaceae; genus Acinetobacter; species Acinetobacter sp. SWAC5. The sequence goes on along the minus strand of NZ_QUWR01000009.1, from coordinate 139,692 downwards.
ACAAAAGGTGGGTAATGTACATGCACGTGTGGGCATTCCATCATGGCTCATTATGCGTGGTGTACGTGAAATAGAACGTACGATGTTTGAATATATTGCTTCAGACAACAGTACCAACTACATGAATGTGGTGAGTTATGTGGTGCAACTGCTCGGGTTTTCGACCGAGATTATGTGCCGTACTTATGAGGATAAAACGGCTAAAAACCACGAAGTTAAGCACAGTTATCGACTCTTTTCTGCTATGCAGGATGTGGCAGTACACAAAGACCGTCAGCGTGGTTCATTACTCGACTGGGAAAATGATTTGATGTTTAAGATTTTCTCGGGCCAAGGTAAGTTTTATCAACAGCTATTTTCAAAATCTGAATTTGGTTTATGGTTTATACATAAGGCTTCTTATGCTTTTACCGGTTCAGAACAAGTTGGATTAATCACAAAACGAATATATGAAATAGATGCATTGACAGAAGAATGTATGCTGTTAGAAGGTCGTGAACAATTAATGCTGATGGTGCAGAAAATCCGAAGTATTAACCGTGAAATTCAGCATTTGGTTGATCAGCTATTTCAAGTGACCGAATACATCGAATCTGGTAATGATGCCTTAACCCAGTTATTAAATCGCCGTTATTTAAATACCATTGTAGGGCATGAAATTAGCTATGCACGTAAACATAGATCGGCGCTTTCTTTGCTTGCTTTGGATGCAGATTATTTTAAAACCGTGAACGACCGTTATGGCCATGCGGCAGGAGATATGGCACTAAAGTTTATTGCTGAAACCTTACAAAAATTCAGCAAGGGTAGTGACTATGCTTTCCGTATAGGTGGCGAAGAATTTTTACTTTTACTGGTCGATAGCGACTTGAGCCGCGCCAAAATGGTCGCAGAAAATATTCGAATGTGTATTGAAGATACGACATTGCAAACATCTGTGGGTGAAGACTTTAATTTTACCGTGAGTATTGGTTGTACACAGTACGATGGTCATCCAGATTACCAGCGCTTTTTAGATGCGACTGATTTAGCGTTATATAGTGCGAAAAACCGTGGCCGTAACTGTGTATATGTGACAGAAGTACAGAAAATGGCTTAACCGTAAAATACATCAGTGCGCTTGTAGATGAAGCGCACTGTTTAACTTGCTTGAGTTGATTTAAGCTTCGACCACCACATAATATTTTTTAACTTTTTCAACCACTTCAAATGTCCCTTCAAACGCTGGAGGGATAATTCCAGCTTCGCCAGCACTGACTTCAATCACAATGTCTGAATGCTTATGATGCAGGCGGACACGACCTTCAATCACTGTAAAAAATTCTTGTTTGTTGGCTGCAAAGACAATATTCCATGCACCGACTTCGCACTGCCAAATCCCACAGTCCATGTTGGGGTGCGCATAAGCACTGTAGGTATGACGCTCTGGGTTACCTTTAACCAGACGATCAGGTCGTGGATAATCAACTGCGCACGTACTATCGGTGAGTCCTTCACCTGCAAGCCAAATCTGTGGCATGGTCTTTTCCTCAAACAAAAACTAAATAATTAATAATGGCTGATAAAAAAGCCCCCAACAAAAGTTGAGGCTTGATATACAACAGGAATTAGTAACTTTCAGGCACAGCACTTAAGAATTCGCGACGTTCTTCTTTGTTGGTTTTAAAGTCACCTACAAAAGAAACGGTACGTGTTGTTGATTCTTGCTTGCCTACACCTCGCATCATCATACACATGTGTGCAGAGTCAATCACGACAGCAACCCCGCGAGCGCCAGTTACTTCCGCAACCGCTTCAGCAATTTGCTGCGTGAGATTTTCTTGAATTTGTAAACGACGAGCAAACATTTCTGTAATACGGGCAAATTTAGATAAACCCAAAACATTGCCTTCAGGGAGATAGGCAATATGTACACGGCCATAAAATGGCAAAAGATGGTGTTCGCACAATGAATAGAATTCAATGTTTTTAACTAAAACCATTTCACGGTTATCTGAAGGAAAAACCGCATTGTTGGTCACTTCCTCTAAAGTTTGGTTATAACCAGACGTTAGATAAGAAAAAGCTTTAGCAGCACGCATCGGCGTATCTTTAAGACCTGGGCGATTCAGATCTTCACCAACGGCAGTAAGAATGTTAGCGTAGGATTGCTGCATAGACATAGATGTGTTCACTTACACAGAGAGATTGAACAAGGAGCGCATTGTAGCAGAAAACCATTACAATGCCCGCTTTTAAGGAGAAATCCGATTACTGTTTAAACTTTGGGTTCTTTTCTGCACGTTTTAACAAGACTAATACCGCACCAGTCCCACCTTGTTTTTCAGGTGCACTGACAAATGCCAAAACATCGCGGTGCTGACGTAGCCAACTATTGACGTGGGTTTTCAAGATAGCTTCAGGGCCTTTACCATGCACAATTTTGAGTACATTTTCATTGTTGTCTTTGGCCATTTGAATAATCTGCAAAACGGCACTTCGCGCTTCTTCAATGGTACAGCCGTGCAAATCTACCGCTTCAAACCAGCGTAAATTACCTGCTTTTAAATCTTCAAATACACGATGTTGCAAAGTTGCAATGCGGTAGCTTAAGTTGGCTTGGCTGGCAACTGGATTTAACATGGCCTGTGTATCGGAAAGCAATGTTTCATCCGTTTCTAGGGGGCCAGTCGCAGAGGCACGTTTAGCAAGAATTTGTGCATCTGGTTTTTTCTTCGTGCTCTTTGTTGTTTTTGCAACATTGCTGGCAGCCATTTTTTGCACGCCTTGCATTTGCTTGCGAAAAAAATCTAAGTCTTCTTGATGTTCCTGTTCTGGCGTTTTTTCAATAGGTGCAATGGGTTCGGGCGCAGGCGCCGGCTTATTGATTTGCTTTTTAAAAGCATTCAGTAAGTTATATTGTTCTTTAGACAGCGAAGAATCGTGTTTGCTCATAATGGAAAAAACAAGGGAGGAGGCTAAGACAGAGCTAAATTATAGTCCCAATTGTGAAAAATGAGAAATATATTACATTTGCGCTTTATATTTTAAATCTGAGTCAGAAGAATAGTTTACGACCATTTATAGCCAACGCATGTAAAGCTATGCCGTGATACTTGATGTATTCAATATTCAATCTAAGTAAACACACCAACATCTTATTACCAAACTACAGATTTAATATTCGTTGTGCTGTTTCATAGCCATTGATATAGGCACCATGGACTGTGCCTGCATATTTGAGACTACAGTGTTCCCCAGCAAAAAACGCTTTTCCATCAATGTGATTTTCAAATACTTGCGTTAATTTTTGGTTGTGATGAAGTGCAGGGAAACTAAAAGAGCCATAGCTGTTCGGATCAGATCCCCAGCGTGTGATAATCAAGTCTTTAGGTTGGCCAATCGTGGTCTTAAATGTGTCCTGCAAACTTTGCCTAATCATATCCCAGACCGCATTATCATTCGCATGATCCATAAAAACAGATGCTGACCCGCCAAATAACATGAGATAGGTTGGCTTTTGATAGATGTGTGTCAAATCTAAAAGATTAAATAATTTATTATTGCTCCAGTATAGCGTACTGGAATTCATCTCTAATGAAGAAGAATGAAGTGGAAGAACAGTGTCTAATTGAAAAAATACTTTATTAAATGAACCAAATCCCATGTTATTGATGGCATGACGATAGGGATCTGCTAAGGGTGGGCTAAATTGAAGATGTCCATGTTTTAATACACCTAAAGGTACGGCCACCACAATTTGTGAAGCTTGAAAGATTTGATGGTGTTGATCTTCTATTTCGACATAACCAGATTTAAGCGAAATTTTTTGAACCTTAACGTTGAGCTTAATATCAAGATCTTGTGCAAGCTGATGAATCACTTGTGTATAGCCTTCAGGAAAAATGACTTCATCTCCCTCAAAATAGCCTTCATAATTTTGATATTGGCTAGAGAGTTGTTCTAAATCTGTGGCATAAGGATCATTCGCGACATATTGAAAAAAACTAAGCAAAAGCATTTTTAAGTCTTGTGCTGAAAATGCATGATTCTGATCATCAAGTGAATTTAAGATGTTTTTCACAGCCAGCAAAGCTGATTCATGCTCACTTTCTAATAATAAAGATTGTATTTTTTCAATATAATTCTCAAAAACTTGAGCTTCATATTTAGTAAATAATTGACCGTTAGCATGAAAATATTGTGGTTGGTCGTAGTTGAATACTTGAGTTTTAATCTTAAATTTTTGGATCAATGTCCAGATGGGGTTGTTTTGAATACCATGAATCCATGAAGCGCCTAAATCAAAAATATCATCATTCATTTTGTTAGAGTCGATTCGCCCACCAATTCGATCGCGTGATTCCAAAATAATGACGCTTTTGCCAGCATCTTGCAGTTGTTTAGCACAACTAATTCCTGCAATACCCGCACCGATAATATAAATAGGCAGACCACAGTTATTATTATTCATATAGCGTTTGAATCGAAAATTGAGTTTATAAATTGATTTTATAAAAAGAATGAAAAAGGTCGATCTTTGGCAACATCACTACTATGTAAATTTACCTAAAATTACAAGGGTTTATTGCGCTAAAGTAGAGATCTTCTTTTAATTATATGCACTGCGCAGAGGGCACAGAAAGAAGTATCGCATCTAGCGAAATCGTTTAGGGGTGAATGTGTTCACCCCTAAACCAAAGAATTTATTGTGACTGTGGTACGCCAAATAATTCAGCAAAAGCCTGATCAGGACGAGGCTGTTTCATAAAGCTTTCACCCACTAAGAATGCGTGAATATCATTTTCTTGCATCATTGCTACATCGGCAGGTGTAGCGATACCGCTTTCAGTCACTAATAGGCGAGAAGGTTCAAGCAATTTTTTCAAACGTAGTGATGTATTTAAATCTACATCAAAGGTTTTTAAGTTGCGGTTATTCACACCTAATAGGCAACGATCATCTAAACGGAGCGCACGTTCGAGTTCGTCTTCATCATGCACTTCAACCAGCACATCTAAATTATGCTCAAACGCAGTTTTAGACATTTCTTCCAGTTGTTGATTAGACAAGCATGCCACAATCAGCAAAATACAGTCCGCATGCAAAGCACGAGCTTCAATCACGCCGTATGGATCAATTAAAAAGTCTTTGCGTAGCGCAGGTAAGTCACAATGTGTGCGGGCAATCTGAATATTTTCGTCTGCACCTTGGAAAAAATCCACATCGGTTAAAACAGATAAACAGGCAGCGCCAGCTTCTTGATATTGCTGTGCAATTTCTGCAGGGTTAAAGTTTTCACGAATTACGCCCTTAGAAGGGGACGCCTTTTTAATTTCAGCAATTACGCCCGGACGTTTGCTTAACAACGATTTTGCAAAACCACGTACAGGCGTTGCCGCTTGCGCGAGTTCTTCAACATCTTTATAACTTTTCTGTTTTAAGCGAACAGCAAATTCTTCCTGCTTACGGTCAACAATTTTACCTAAGATGGTATTTGCGATATCAACCATGATGTTTTTCCTTAATCCTTAGGCTTCGTATTGTTTCAGTGTTTTTGTAAATTCAGACAGCACGTCCATTTTTTCAAGTGCTTGACCGCCATAGATAATGTCATGTGCCAGCGCAACACCCAGTTTATAGCTTGGTGTTAGGCCAGATACATAGATACCCGCACCAGCATTGAGTGCAATCATATTGGCTGCTTTATCACCTTTGGCGCTTTTTTTCTTGCCTAAAGCATCTTTAATCAGCGCTAAGCTTTCTGCTGAACTTTCTACAGATAAACCTGTTAATGTTTGCGATTCAATATCTACATCTTCAGGTTGAATTTGCCATTCAGTCACTTCACCATTTTTTAATTCTGCAACATAAGTGCTTGATGCGAGGCTAATTTCATCTAGGCCGTCTTTTGAGTGCACCACCATCACGTGTTCAGCACCAAGTTGCTTCAATACCTCTGCAATTGGGCGACAAAGTTCAGGTGAAAATACTCCAATGACAAAGCGTTTTACGCCAGCCGGATTCGTAAGCGGGCCGAGTAAATTAAATATGCTACGGAAGCCCAATTCTTTACGTGGACCTGCCGCATATTTCATTGCTTTGTGATGGTTTGGTGCAAATAAGAAGCCAACTCCAAGTTCACGGATGCAACGTTCTGTCTGTTGCATACTAAGATCTAAATTAATCCCTGCTTTTTCAAGTAGATCTGAAGATCCCGAAGACGATGACACACCGCGACCGCCATGCTTAGCAATTGTCGCGCCTGAAGCAGCGATAACAAATGAAGACGCAGTAGACACGTTAAACAAGTTTTGACCATCACCACCTGTGCCGACAATATCGACTAAATTAGGCAAGTCGCTCACATCAATTTTAATGGCAAGTTCACGCATCACACGTGCAGCTGCTGTAATTTCATCGATACTTTCACCCTTTAAGCGTAAGCCCATCATAAACGCGCCAATTTGTGCATCAGAGGCTTCGCCATTCATAATGGTACGCATGACTGCTTCCATTTGTGGCTGAGTGAGTTCGATGTTTTTTGTAATATTATTTAAAGCTTGTTGAATATTCATTTGGATATCACTTATGCGTAAATTTCTAAAAAGTTTTTGAAAATTTGGTGGCCATGTTCACTCAGAATGGACTCAGGGTGGAATTGCACGCCTTCAACGGGCAATGTCTTATGTTTTACACCCATGATTTCTTCCATAGAACCATCAATTTCATTGGTCCAGCAAGTCACTTCTAAACACTCCGGTAGCGTTGCTTGGTCAATCACTAATGAGTGATAGCGCGTTGCTGAAAAGGGAGACGGAAGATTGCTGAAAATACCTTTGTCACTGTGATACATATCTGACAAGCGACCATGCATGACTTTCTTTGCGCGAATAATATCGCCGCCAAAAGCTTGCCCTATGGCTTGGTGGCCTAAGCACACACCGAGCAATGGAATTTTGCCTGCAAAATGTTGAATAGCAGGAATGGAGATGCCTGCTTCACTTGGTGAACAAGGGCCAGGGCCAATGACCAAATACTTCGGTTGCCATCGTTCAATATCTTCCAAAGTCACGGCATCATTACGGACTACTTTTACTTCCTGATTTAACTCGCCAAAATATTGCACGATGTTATAGGTAAAAGAGTCATAGTTGTCGATCATGAGAAGCATTTTAGATGTAACCTTTTGAAATTTATCTAAGTTATTTCTTTACATGCCTGAGTAATCATCGTAATGACTGACTCAGTATATAAGCCCACTGAATAATAAACATTACAAACAGAGGCTATTGGCTAATATAGCATTTATTGCACGCTTTTTTTGGTTTTTATCAAGGTTTTGAATACGCTATTTTTACAGGTTGAAATTGGTTTTAAATGAAGAATAGATATTTGATTTATATATTCATTGTAGATTCATAAAAAAGAGAGGGATCATTTAGTTGATATTTAGAGTGATTAAATTCGCCTCATAAAATCTGATATTTGATTCAAAGAATCAATCATTAAAATAAAATAAGTTTAAATCAATGAAATAATTAAAAAACTTTTAAAAAATAATGATTTAGAAATTAGATGTTTAAAAATGTAGTAATAATGTCTATCAAATTGATTTCATAGGTAAATTTTATCATTTTTTGTGTATTTTTTTTAGCCATAGTGCTGTGCTATTTTAAGGGCGTAAGAATAATTTAAAGATGAACACAATGATAATAGATGAATTATCAAATAAAAAAATACTATTACTTCAGGGGCCTATAGGTTACTTTTTTCGTAATTTAGCTAGGGATTTAAAAGACGTTAATGCAAGTGTTTATAAAGTAAATTTTAACGGTGGGGATGAATTTTTCTTTAAAAATGGATGGAATTTTAATGGGGAAATGTATGAATTTTCATCATATATTCAGCAGTTAGTAAAGCAGTATGACATCGACAGCATTATGTTGTTTGGGGATTGTCGGCCTATACATCGTTTGGCACGTGCAGCGTTGTCAGAATTTGAGTTGGAATGGTATGTATTTGAAGAGGGCTATTTGAGGCCGAATCACATCACCTGTGAAAAAGGTGGGGTGAATGGTTTTTCAAGTGTACCTAAGCGATTTCAACAATATCTCCAGCATCATCAAGAAGATCACATTATTGCAGATGATGTTGTGGAATTAGGGCGTACATTTTGGTATGCCGCATTTTGGGCAGCCATTTATTACATTATGGCGAGTTTAAAGTCCAAGCAATATCCGTTTTACCAGCACCATCGGCCACTGACAATTGCCGAATTTTGGCCTTGGTTAAAAGGTGGGATTCGTAAATATCAATTTAAATTAAAAGAAAGGCGTATTGAGAAATATTTATTAAATTTCAAAAAGAAAGATTATTTTTTAGTGCCTTTGCAAACCCATAACGATGCACAAATTGAATTTCATTCTAATTACAGTGGAATTGAAGAATTTATTGAAGAAGTGATGTATTCATTTGCCCATCATGCACCTCAAGATACGCTTTTAGTGCTAAAGCAGCATCCATTTGATCGTGGATACCGTGAATATACGCAACTTATACAGCAACTGGCATTGCAGTTAAACATCAGTTCTCGGGTTTTATATATTCATGATCAGTATTTGCCTGATTTACTTGAAAATGCACGTGGCGTGGTCGTGATTAACAGTACTGTAGGAATGTCTGCAGTAGAATCTTTGGTTCCTGTGAAAGTCTGTGGGCGTGCGGTATACGACATCGAGCCCATGACCATGCAATGCCATATAGATAGGTTTTGGCAACAAGCTTTGGCATGGAATGTGGATGAAAAAGTTGTACAGAAATATCTGTATTTTTTACAACACACCACGCAGTTTAACGGTAGTTTTTACAAAAAAATGAGTGGATGTCAAAACCAAACAGGCGTGGTTTGGTCAAAAGTTAAAGTAGAAATATACAAGAAAAATCGTTCAACAAATCCATTGTTGAATGTGAAATAATTGAATTAATAGGAAAATAAAAATGTTATTAAAACCCGTCATACTCTCTGGAGGTTCAGGCAGCCGTTTATGGCCTTTATCTAGAGAAAAAAACCCTAAACAATTACTGAAGTTATTTAACGAAAAGACCTTATTACAAAATACCGTGGGCCGTATTTCGGGTTTGGAACAATATTTTGCGCAAATCTCCACACCACTCATTGTAGGGAATGTGGACTATCGTTTTATTGTAGAAAATCAATTAAAAAGTATGCAATCTATTGCACATTGTATTTTAGAGCCTGTTTCGAGGAATACAGCGCCAGCGCTTACCGTCGCGGCGTTTAAGTCAATTGAAAATGGCCTAGATCCTGTGCTGTTAGTGATGCCAGCAGATCACGCAATTTCCAATATTGAGGCATTTGAAAAGGCTGTGCATATTGCAGCAAAAAAAGCTGATGAAGGTGCAGTTGTTTGTTTTGGTATAACACCACATGCAGCAGATATTGGTTTTGGTTATATTAAAACACAAAAAAATGATCAAACTGGTATTCACCAACTTGAGAGGTTTGTAGAAAAACCATCTTTAGAAATTGCCAAACAATATGTGGCTTCTGGCGAATATTATTGGAACAGTGGTTTATTTGTATTAAAAGCAAGTGTATGGCTTTCACTTATCAAACAAGCCAATCTTGCAATTTACACCGCCTGCGAAGAAGCATTTCAACTCTCTACAAAAGTAGATGCATTTACGATTTTAGATAAACCAAGTTTTGAAAAATCAGAAGATGATTCGATTGACTATGCCGTGATGGAAAAATTAGGGCAAGGGGCTTTTTCACATGTACCAAGTTATGTTGTGCCATTTGATGTAGATTGGTCGGATGTGGGGGGGTGGGCTGCGGTATGGGAAATTAGCCAGCAGAATGAACAAGGAAATGTGCTCAAAGGTGTCGACCCAACGCTTGTGCATGCGTCCAAAAATAATTTGGTCTACTCTTCGAATAAGCGTGTGGTTTCTCTTTTAGGTGCAGAAAATTTAATTGTGGTAGACACAGATGATGCGCTATTTATTGCTGACCGTGAGAACCTAAATGAAATGCGCGCACTGGTGAAAAAAATAAAAGATCACTATCCAGCGCTCATGGAAAATGGTCGCAAAGTTGATCGCCCATGGGGAACCTATGATTCAATTGATAAAGAACAAAACTTTCAAGTGAAACGAATCGTGGTTAATCCTGGTGAAAAACTCAGTCTACAAATGCATTATCACCGTGCGGAACATTGGATTGTGGTACGTGGAACTGGACGAGTCACTTGCGGTGAAAATGTATTTTTATTAACGGAAAATGAGTCGACTTATATTCCAATGGGAGAGGTTCATCGTCTTGAAAACCCAGGAAAGGTTCCATTAGAAATAATTGAAGTGCAATCAGGACATTATCTTGGTGAAGATGATATTGTGCGCATAGAAGATAATTATGGTCGTTGTGGTTAAGCACAGCTAAAACAATAGATTTGCGGCGAGAGGACCTTACCGCAAATGGTGATAAAAATTTAAATTTTTAAAATTAGAGTAATGCTAGCGCATGTTGAAACAGAAACGTTTATCGTGGTCATTTGTACTGATTGTGATTATTCCCTCAGTATTTTCAATTATATATTTTGGTCTTATCGCATCAGACCGCTACGTATCTTCTTCAAGTTATGTCATACGCAGTCCACAAAAAACCGCCTCCGCAGGAGGCTTATCCGCTTTTTTACAAAGCTCAGGCTTTGCCCGTTCTACGGACGATGCCTATGTAGTCAATGATTTTATGATGTCGCGTGATGCGGTTACCAAACTGCAGAAAGAGCTTGATCTGAAAAAAATCTATACCCATGCTCATATCGATTTTTTAAGCAAATTTGATGGTATGGGTTTAGATAATACGATGGAAAATCTTTATAAGTATTATCAAGATCGTGTGAAAGTCACGATGGAGTCCACGTCTTCGATTTCTACACTTGAAGTCCGCGCATATTCAGCAGAAGAGGCATATAAGATAAACAATAAGCTGCTCAATATGGCGGAAGATCTGGTTAATGGCTTAAATGCGCGTGGCCGTCAGGATTTAATCCGTACATCGGCTACAGAGGTGGTGGTTGCTCAAAAACGTGTAGAAGCTATTTCAGCAGAGCTGGTGAAATTTAGAAGCAAAAATCAAATTTTTGATTTGGAGAAACAAGCTACTATTGATTTGCAGCTGGTTTCTAAATTGCAGGATCAGCTGATTTTGGTGCAAACCCAAATTGCGCAAGTGCAGCTGGTGACACCAGAAAACCCGCAAATTTCAATTTTAAAAGAACGTGAAAAAAATCTGGAAAATCAGATTTCCAAAATCAAGGGTCAAATGCTCGGCAATGGCAACAGTTCATATAACAATAAATCGATTGAATATGAGCGCCTCATGGTGGCCAAAGAAGTGGCGGTGAAACAGCTTGCTGGTGCTATGGCGACATTGGAGCAAAATAAAAATGAAGCTGAGCGCAAACAGCTGTACTTGGAACGGATCGCACAGCCTAATATGGCGGATGCAGCCATTGAGCCAAAGCGCTTTAAAAATATTATTTCCACGATTTTGATCTCATTAATTTTATGGGGAATCTATAGTTTGCTGGCAGCAGGTGTAAGAGAGCATCAAGGTTAAAATGAATAGTTCTTTTGTCAAAAGCTTAAAAATACAGATTCGGGTGATAGGCGCATTGCTACTTCGAGAGGTGCTGACCCGCTATGGACGTCATAATCTTGGCTTTTTATGGCTGTTTATTGAACCGTTACTATTTACGATCGGCATTGTGATTTTATGGTCTTATACAAAGTTGCATACTGGAAGCATTTCGATAATAGCTTTTTCCATTATTGGCTATTCTTACATTCTCATGTGGCGAAATATCAGCAATCGTTTAGCAGGATCTGTTGAGCCAAACTTATCGCTTATGTATCACCGCAATGTCCGTATTGTTGACGTGTATTGGTCTAGGTTGATATTGGAAATTGCGGGTATTACGATTTCATTTATTCTGCTGATGACAATATTTATCGTGCTGGGCTTTATAGATATGCCAGACAACATTTTTCTGATGCTTTGTGCGTGGCTTCTTTTGGCATTATTTACAGCTGGCCTAGGGTTTGTGGTGGGTGTGATGTCTGAAATATCGGAAGTTTTTGATCGGATTTGGCATACATTCACTTATCTGTTTTTACCCTTTTCAGGTGCATTCTATTTTGTAGATACCTTGCCGACATATTTACAGAAATACATCCTATATGTGCCCCCCGTTCATGCGATTGAAATGTTGCGTCATGGTTATTATGGGCATCTTGTACAGACCCATGAAGAACCGCTGTATTTATTTGTTGTTTCTATAAGCATGATTCTTGTTGGATTGATGGGGATATCTTGGCTGAATAAAAAGGTGATTCCTGAATGATAAAACTGGAAAATGTATCGAAGCAATACCATATTCATTCTGGCTGGAGAACAGTGCTGGATGATATTAATTTTGAAATGAAAGGAAATGATAAAGTTGGTTTTCTTGGGCGTAATGGTGCAGGTAAATCGACTTTAATCCGTTTGATCAGCGGTGTAGAACAACCTTCAAAAGGAACAGTTTCGCGTGGTGTTTCTGTTTCATGGCCGTTGGCTTTTGGCGGTGCTTTTCAAGGTTCGCTGACAGGTATGGATAACCTGAGATTTATTGCCCGCATTTATGATGTGGATATTCAGTATGTGCGTGACTTTGTCCAAGATTTCGCTGAATTAGGAAGCTATTTATACGAGCCAGTTAAAAGCTATTCACAGGGTATGCGGGCACGTTTTGCATTCGCGCTGTCTATGGCAATTGAGTTTGACTGTTTTTTGATAGATGAAGTGATCTCAGTTGGCGATGCGCGTTTTCACCGCAAATGTGAAGAGGAGCTTTTTGAAAGAAGAAAAGATAGGGGTATTATTCTTGTTTCACATGAAGTTCATAATATTCGTGAACGTTGCAATTCAGTTTGCGTACTTCATCAAGGAAAAATGAAGCACTTTGATAATATTGATGAAGGGTATGATTTTTATAATTCCTTGATTTAGGGATACAATTTTTATAATTCGTTAATGTTAGCTGAAATTTAGGTTTCATTAGAGTTTGATATTAAAAAAGCCAGATCATAATCTGGCTTTTTTTAATTCTAGATTCTTTGCAGTCTGATTTCACTGATTTTCAGTTTATTGTCCTCATTTACATCTATGAAAAATTCAGCATTTTGAATGTCATTTTCTAGATTAAATATTTTTTTTGAGATGATTGAATTAGTGGATTTTTGAATTGGTAAGTCATTAAAGTTTACTGCAATTTGTTTTGAATTAAATTCATCATAATAGCCAATTGAAAAATTTATCATTTGATTTTGAGGTGAAGTGCCTAAAATCTCAATTGTGTATTTTCCTAAGTCTAAATTGACTAGACCGCCAGTCAAAAGATTTCCTTTTTTATTCTGAGTATAAATTCCGCTCTCATTTTTTAGACCAATTTCAGATTTGAAATAATTGTGAGCAGTGTTTAGAAGTATAAAAGGAAGATCACTAGTTTTCTTGATTTCGAAGCAACTTACATATAAGTCATTTTTTTCAGATGATTCTATATAGATTTCAGCTCTATCAATTGATTCATTTAAGCTCACTGGTATATTGCAGATAATTTCAGGAATATCATAAATTCCTTTGCTTAAAGAGAGGGTTAAGAATCTTTTCTCGAATAGTACTTTGATTTCACCATGTAAATGAGTAACAATTTTAAGATTAATTTCTTGTTCAATATAGGATTTACCATATATTTTAAGATCATAGCTACCACTTTCTAAAGGGAAATAGCCCCCCCAAACAAGTAAACCTTTTTCAAATTTAGATTTAATTCGATCACTTGAGTAAATACCGCTGGTACTATTAAATTTATTTGAACAAACTGGTAATAGCCAAAGTTTATCGTCACGATGCCATGTTTCGGAATTGTGGCCTTTTGTTATGGCATTCATCAGTTGTTTAGCCGATTCTCCCCAGTTTTGTGATGTAAAATTATTGCCTAATTGCTGTTTATGATATTTCAAAATAATATTTTTCAAATCTTCTGCATCATTAAAATATAAGCAGGAATTTTTAGTTACTTCTCGAAACACAGGGATGTTTCTAGCGATAACGGGTGTATTGTGCTGTAATGATTCAATCAGGGGTAGTCCAAAGCCTTCACCTAATGAAGCAGCAATGAGTGCAGTTGAATTTTTATATAAATATGCTAAATCGGCATCTGATATTTTTGAAGGCCAGAATAAAAGTTTATCTTTATATTGACTTGAATTAATTACTTCAATGACTAAATCATTGTTCCAGCCACGAGCACCAACGATGACTAAAGAACCTTGGTAACCGGAATCCCAGAGATCAGACATTGCTTCAATAACTTCTAAGTGTCCTTTACGGGGTTCGACGCTGCCGACCATTAAAAAAACAGGATTTGAAAAATTTATTTTTTGGAGTTCGATATTTAAATTTTTATCTAAATTTATGTGTTTTTCATTTTTAAAATTACCGCCAAGATGAAACCATCCTATTTTTAAATTCGTATTAATGTTCTCTACGGCATTAAGATAATATTTTGAATGTTCCATTACAGATTGTGAAACACATACTAAATGGTCGGCTTTAGCGATCGCCTTAAACCAGCCAAAATGTGCAACTGCTGAATTTGGGCTAAAAAAGCTATCACCAAAATCAAAAGGCAAAAGATCATGAATAACAAAAACTGTTTTACATCCTTGTGATCTGAGTTTTTCGTATGCACCTTCTTTTGTATGTGCATTATGGTCAAGATCGATACTAATAAAAATATCTCCAATTCTAATATCATTAATATCAATTGATGAGTATTTTTTATTAATTTTAATGGTTTTTGGTGGATTTTCTATGGCTTCAAGAATGTCGCTATGATGAGAAATTTTAATTGGTATAATTTCAAATTGATCGCTGTAGCTTTCGATTAAAGAATTGTAGATTTCATTTGTTACTCTTTGAATTCCTGTAATAAAATCTACAGTTATTAATTGTGAAATATCATATAGAATTCTAGGTTTTCTATTTTCTCGAAAATTTTTAATTATTTTTAAAGCTATTTGTTCTTTTTTCGTATTACTCAGGTCGTCATTAATAGTAATTTTTTTAATAGCGTTGACACTTGAATTTATTAAATAAGAAGTATCAGCAGTAACTCTCTCGTTAGTACTACCAAAAGATTCCATGGAATCTAAAATTAATTTTGCACTTTTTTCCCATGTAAAAGTTTTTGAATGACTTTCACAATATTGCGAAATTTCATTCCTTAACTTTGGATTTTCTATTAAATTTTCTAATAATTTCTTTATTTCTAAAGCATTGTAGGGGTCGAAAGTTAAATCTTTTCTTCCAATTACCTCTGGGAGGCTGGTTGTGTTCGATGTAATAACAGCTGCACCACATGCCATTGCCTCAAGAGCGGGAAGCCCAAAGCCTTCATGAAATGATGGGAAAACAAATAAGTAGCAGACGCTGTATAAATCAATAAGCTGTTTGTCTGTAATATATTTTAGAAAAATATAATCCTCATTGTTTAATCCGCATCTGTATGCATAGTTCTTAAACTTATTCAAATGTTCATCATTTAATATCCCAGCAATGATTAATTTACTATTCTGTTTTGCTATTTTAGATAAAAGTGAGTAAGCTTTAATTAATTTCAAATGGTTTTTCCTTTCGTCACTTGCGCCAAAATAGAAAATAAGTTTTTTATCTTTTAGTTTACAATCCAGCATCTTTTCTATTTTTTCAAAAGATGGCATGCTATTTTTGAAATTTTTTTCAATACCTTCAGATGTTATTATAATTTTTTCTTTAGAAATTCCTAAGTAAGTTTTGAGTTCATTTGAACATGAATTTGATACTGCAGCGTATAAATCTGCTTCTTTAAACTCTGATATTTGCTCTAAATAATATTTTTTAAAATCAGGATTCGGATCGAGATATATTTTTGGCTGTATTAATGGGATTAAATCATGAGATGTCGCGATTACTTTATATCTTCGAGTCTTTGGAATTGATAAAACGGTATCATCATGATAGCCTTCGAAATAAGTTGTTAAGAAAACAAAGTCAGGATCAATTTTTTCAATAAATTTTTCGCGTAAGATGACTGAGATATTTTTATTAATTTTATTATTTGCATTGCTGCCTGAACAGGGCCCTATACCATACCATATATGAATGTTTGAAATTGGTACAAAGTCAGAATAATGGTTTATTAGTTGTCCTAAATTGTCATTAAATTGGCCATTGAATAATAAATGGCAGTCGTGCTGGGTTACAGCTTCTTTTAAAAATCCAGTAACCATTCCTGTAGTATAGCGACCTATTCCACGGTTACGACTTAGGTTTTGACACCCTTGCATGTCTATAACAATACGCATATTTAAAACTCAAAATTATAATTGTTTGATGATTTCATTGAATAACTTTTGTTCTTTATCATTCAATGTTGCAGTAGCGAGTGGTAATGATTTGATATTCTTATTTCTCACAAGTTTTAATTTTTCAAAACTTATACTGTGAGTTGATAAAAAATGTTCTCGCTTAGGTATATCGTTTGATTCGATTTTAAATTGCAGCTCGGTTAAACGATTCATCAAGATCCGCTGATTTTTTGGCATAGAAGTTGAAAACAAGCGGACGACGGGCAAATAACCAGAAATGCTCAAAGCTTTGAGACGTTGAACATCGAGGCGAATGAGCGTGAGATCTTTTTGATTAAAATGCAATTTAGTTTCAGCTGATTTCAGCATCTGCTCAATGATTGTTAGACGGTCAATACCTTGTTCTAACCGACCTAAATAATATTTTAATCCTTCAGGGTCAGGCTCTCGATTGAGAAAACAGCGGTACAGAATAGTCACGAATGGCGTACCCCAATATTGGAGCATTTTCGGTATATTTATCAGAGTTGTCATTGTTGTTTGGCTTTATATTTGGGCTAATTGAGCTTTTTTTATTCTATATTTGGCACTTTAGTTTGTATATAGAATATAGGCTTTTGCTCGACAGTAGTTGTGTAATTATTTCGATGAATAACAGTAATTTAATCAAAAAAAATAAAATAAGCCTTAGTGTTAAAAGTTGTGTAATTGTGTATATTAAATCACTTGTTATTAACAATAAGTGAATAATAAAGAAAATATTCAATAAATTTAAAAGGTGTCAATTGGATACATACATTCGGGTTCTAAAAAACTATGCTAAGAATAGGCCTCTAATCTTTTTACGCGATATAGTTGGGCTCGTTGTTGGTGAGAAATCATTTGAAAAAAATCACTTGCTTAGCGATATAGAGCTGAACAAATGGGGACTACATAAAAAGCGGGTCGCGCTGGTTCATCGCTTGGCACATCTCAGACGGAAGAAACTTGAAAAACACATTAATGCCGAAGATGCAGCGTTTTTTTATACACATGGATATATTGTTAAAGAAAATTTTTTAACTAAGGCTGAGTTTAAAGCACTTCAATCAGAAATAGCGGCGCACAGTTTTGATACTCGTGAAATGCTTCAAGGCAATACGGTCACGCGACGGATGTCACTTGATGCACAGCAACTCCAGCAAACACAAAAAATAGCAGGCTTTTTACAAAAAACAGAGTGGAATAACCTCATTAGTTTTGTGGCCAGTTTTAAAGTACAACCAATGAATTATATCCAAGTGATATTTTCTAAAATTAATCAAGAACAGCCAGATCCACAGACCAATTTTCACAGTGATACTTTTTATTCGAGTGCTAAAGCATGGCTATTTTTAACGGATGTAGATGAAAGCACTGGCCCGTTTATGTATGTGCCTGGCTCGCACCGCGCAGATGAAAAAAGGTTAGCTTGGGAGCAACATAAAGCGACTCAAATATGTACACAACAACATACTGATGTTTTGTCACAACGAGGCTCATTTCGAATTAGTCCACAAGAATTGCAAGATTTTGGCTTTGCTACACCCATTAAATTTAATGTAAAAGCCAATACGCTTTTAATTGCTGATACTTTTGGTTTTCATGCGCGTGGTGAAAGTGAACAGTCTGCCATACGGGCCGAAATTTGGGCTTATGCAAGGCGTAACCCGATGATCCCTTTTACATTTGGGCATTATTTAACTTTACCTTGGATAAAGGACAGAGCTGTCGGTTTGTACTGGCATGCACTTGATATTTTAGAAGCTCAAAAAATTAAGCGTAGTCCGTGGCGTAAAGTAGGCAAATTAAAGGTGTTGGATCCCGCTCAAATCACCACTGTAGAAAAGCAAAACAAAACTCACGATTAGGTACGCATAAATGCTAAAAATTACATTGCGAGCGTCTTAAAATTATTGCTAATATTTTTAAGCTGAACAAAAAAAGAATAGATTTTCATCAAACCCAGTCATCCAATGAAAATGTGTTCGAATAAGATGATAGGTAAAGGATAAGAAAAGTAATATGTTGAAAATAAAAGCGGTTTTTCTTGGATTAAGTGCATCGGTTATATTGTCTGCCTGCTCAAATTCAACAAGTTTTATCCCGTCTTCTGGACCATCTAGTTCCAAGTTAATGTCGAATGAGACGCTAAATAACAGTGTTCATGTGATTGATATTAACTCAGAGAACTACCTATTTTATTCTCAGACTACACCAAGTTCGATGACTCAGGCTTTTGTACAACGTGCTAAACCTCAACTTCGATTAGGTGCTGGGGATATTGTTCAAATTTCAATTTGGGAAGCACCGCCTGCAGTTTTATTTGGTACAACATCAGCCGATAGTTTAGGTATTTCAGGTGGTGTGCTAAATATGCCTGAGCAAATGATTACAGATCA
This sequence comes from Acinetobacter sp. SWAC5, assembly GCF_003419885.1. Taxonomy (NCBI): domain Bacteria; kingdom Pseudomonadati; phylum Pseudomonadota; class Gammaproteobacteria; order Moraxellales; family Moraxellaceae; genus Acinetobacter; species Acinetobacter sp. SWAC5. The sequence goes on along the minus strand of NZ_QUWR01000009.1, from coordinate 120,814 downwards.
GGGTTATATCACAGTACCTTTTGTGGGAAATATCAAAGCATCAGGCCGGACTTTAGATCAAATTCAACAGACTATTCGCCAAGGCCTATCGAAAATTGCCAACAAGCCCCAGGTCATGGCACGCTTAAGCCAAAACAACACGAATACTGTAACCTTAATCGCAGATCGTAAATCGGTAAGTATTCCTTTAACTGCGAAGGGTGAGCGTTTAATTGATGTCATTCCAAGTGTGACGGACATTCGCCTATTGAAATCTACAAGTTTTGTCATCGAGCGCGCTCAGCAACATTTTAGTATTCGAGCGGATGATTTAACTCGTAATAGCGTGGAAAATATTTATCTGTATCCTGGCGATACAGTTCGTGTGATGCAAGATCAGTATGAAGTGACGGTATTGGGTGCAACCAATAGTAATACCATACTCAATTATGGAGACAATGGGCTCAGTATTTCCGATGTAATTGCTAAAACTTCAGGTTTGAATGATTTTAGAGCCAATCCTAAAGGTGTATTTGTATTTCGAAAGGCAGAATTTAGTCAATCGAAATTGCCTACAGGTGAAGCAGCACCCGAAGTACTACGCTTTGACTTAACCTCGGCGGAAGGTTTGTTACTTGCACAAAAATTCCAGCTAAAAAATAAAGATATGTTGTACGTGTCGAATGCAAGTGGTTCTGAGCTACAAAAGTTCTTAAGTATTATTGGTTCGATTTTATCGCCAGTCTCAACTACGACATCGATGACCAAATAATATGACGACTCAAAAAACCATTTTGATTGAAATTAGTCGCTTAATCTTTCGCTTAATTAAAGGCAAAACGATTACAGGCATTGATCGTGTGACCTTGGCATATATCAAACATTATGCAAAGCACGCGCAAGCAGTGTTGTCATACAAAGGCAGTGTTCATATTTTAACTCAGGTGCAATCTGAAAAGCTGTTTCAAATTCTGTGTCAAAATCAGCCGAAATTACTGCATTCATCATTTTTTAATGTTTTGACTGAATATGTATTTAAAAATGAGTCAGATTATTCACAGTATGCAGGATGCGTCTATCTAAATTTGAATCATAAAGGTATTGAGTCGAAGTCTTATATTCGAAAAATTCAACAACTTCAGCTCAAAACTGTTTTTTTTGTACATGATCTTATCCCAGTAAATTATCCAGAATATTGTCGTGCACAAGAACAAGCAAAGCATGCACTACGTATACGCCACATGTTGCAAGTTGGGTATGCCATAATTGTTAACTCGGCGTTTACCAAAGCCGAGTTATTACAATTTGCTCAGACGCAAAAGCTAACAGCGCCACCAATTACAGTAGCTTTACTCAGCAGTGATTTACATCATCTGCTTGCACCACCTAAACTTTTGCCTGTATTACAGCATAAAAAATATTTTGTGGTGCTGGCGACCATAGAAGCACGTAAAAATCATTTGTTGTTATTGCAGATTTGGCAACGCCTGATTCAGCAACTCGGCAAAGATGCACCATACTTAGTTTTGGTCGGGCAGCGAGGTTGGGAGGCCGATCAAGTCTTTAATTTATTGGATCGCTGTGAGCTTGTTAAGCGCCGTGTGATTGAATGTTCATCTTCTTGTGATGTTGAATTAAAAGCGACGCTGTTGAATGCACAAGCTTTGTTGTTTCCAAGTTTCGTAGAAGGCTTTGGTTTGCCTTTGGTTGAAGCACTCTCTTTAGGAGTGCCTGTTATTGCTAGTGATATTGGAGTCTTTCGGGAAATCGGACAGGGTGTACCAGAATTTATTGATACCTTAGATACAAAGCTTTGGTATGACATGATTTTGGAATACAACAAAAATGCCTCTTTATTAAGGCAAGATCAGCTGTTACGCATGAAGCACTATCAGCATTGGGAGTGGCAAGATCATTTTAATGCGATTCAGTATGTAATTGAGCCTATAGAGCGGGTAGAGGCGGAATGTCATTGATGGGGCTGCATGCTCTGGAATATGTAAAAGAGGCATGGGTCTATGGATTTTCTTATCGAAAATTTTTGATCCTAAAGACTTTTTTGCCTCATTTACAACTCAAGCGCTTTAAGCTGGATCAGCCTATTTCTGTCGAAGCCGTGTTGATTGTATGGGGTATGCAACCAGTACCTTTAGCATTGCAACATGTAAAAACCTTAATCCGAGTAGAGGATGGCTTTATTCGCTCTGTGGGACTAGGTGCTGCATTTAATTCGCCTATTTCTTGGGTTTTTGATGATTTGGGGATGTATTTCAATACACAAGTGGAATCACGTTTAGAGCGTCTGTTAAATCAACATGATTTTTCGGCTAAAGAATGTGCTGAAGCCAAGATGTTGCAACAGCATTTAATCAGTCAAAAGTTGAGTAAATATAATCTAAAAACGAAGCAGTTTAGTGATTTTCCAGCTATTTCAGGGCGGCAGAAAATTTTAGTCATTGGGCAGGTCGAAGGGGATGCATCTTTACAATATGGATCACCGCATATCAAACGCAATTTAGACCTTCTTGCGCAAGTTCGTCAATTATGGCCAGGCGCCTACTTAGTATATCGGCCACATCCCGATGTATCTGCAGGTTGGCGTAAGGACAGTTTGGGTCTGGCACAAGCACAGCACTATGCCAATGTAATTAGAACAGAAGGTGATATTACGGACTGGTTGGATTGGGCAGATGAAGTACATGTGATGACGTCTTTAACTGGATTTGAAGCCCTATTAAGAGGGAAATCCGTGGTCTGTCACGGTTTGCCATTTTATTCAGGTTGGGGCCTTACTCATGATATATACGCTATAGCGCGTACTAAAAGACCATTGAGGTTAGAGGAATTAATCGCGGGTGCTTTAATTCTCTATCCACAATATCGCTCTTTATTAAATCAACGTCATCCACAGATCACTGCAGTGCAAGCCATAGAAGAGCTGGTCATTTTAAAAAATAAAAACAAAATCAATTGGCTGGGTTGGTTACAGCCTTTCATGAAATATTAATTTTCCCAATAAATCATGGCTTATGCTGTTATCGGCACGCCATGTTTTTGTAAAATTTGCATTATTTTTTCCACACTTACATCCCATGAGGTGAGTGGAATAATGTGTGTAGAGCTTGAGTTTAGATCTTTGCTCCAGACATAAAGGGTTTCTGCCAAAGCATCGGGTTTATCCTGCTGAAAATAGTTTGCTTGGTTGCTACTGACTTCACGAAAAACAGGCAGATCACGAACTAAAAGCGGTTTTTGATAATAGATCGCTTCCATTAGGGGTAAACCGAAACCCTCTCCATAAGAGCAATTTACTGCGCCAACCGTATGTTGATAGAGTAGATTTAACTCAGCATCATTCATATCGTCCCACCAAAATATACGTGTTCCAAAATACGGGGATGCTTTCAAATATTGCAGGGTATGTTCAGATTTCCAACCATAACGCCCAACCAAATATAAATGATGTGGATAGTCTGGATAGCGTTTGAGTAATGCTTCAAAAGCTTGGATTAAACACAAATGGCCTTTACGAGGTTCGATCGTCGATACTTTGAGAATATAGCTTGAGGCTAAGAATTTTTGTTCAAATTCAGGGCGAATTTGCGCCGTATATGTGCTTGGGCTAATTTCACCACCCAGTTTAATGGCTGAGCAAGGCAGATCATCAATCTGATGTTCATGCAGGTATTGAAGCACTTGTTTTTTTACGGTTTCGGACACACAAATAATCTCATCGGCACATACCGCAATGACATTCAGCCAAGCTTGGAGTTTTTGTCTATTTTTGGCGGTGAACCACTCTGGATGCTGTAATGCCAAGATGTCGTTTAAGATAAAAACCTGTTTTGACCCTTTGATTTTCCAGGTCATTAAACGTACTTGATGTTTAATAATTTGATCTGCCGACCAATCTAAACCAAAAAATAAATCACCACTTTTGAGGTTTACATATTGGCGTTTTTTAATATTTTTTTGTGGGTATTGGGAGAGGGCATACTTTTTTTTGCGAGTTGCATAAATCGGATAGAAATTGAGGTTTGGTGCATGCTTTGGCAGACGAGACCATACCGATTTTACAAGGCGTTGAATGCCAGTACCTGCGTCATTCATAGAAATGACAGAGAGATCGGTATAAATGTTTTTGATTGGTTGAGATTGGGTCTTGGGAGTCTGTTGTTTTAAGAGTTGTCGTGCGTAGCTAATATTTCCTAGACGAATATTTATTTTTAAAAAGTGTAGTTTTAGCTTATGCAGCATGTTGCTCGCCCTTAGATTGATCATGCATATTATTTTGTATGGAAAATATACGGCAAAATCTGTTCAAAAACATGAAGAAAAATGATTAATTTTGCAGAAAATTCTTGAATAGATCGAAGCACATGGTTCGAGATAAGAAAAAATCTGAGGCCTATCGACTATTTGCTGATTGAAGTGTTCGTTTGACTTTCTTGGTTTAATAGGATTTACAATTAAAACTTGTGTGATACGTTAAAAATTAATTTTTATTTTTCTATTAAAGTAAGTTATGAATTAAATTGGTGCATATTATTTCGCATAGAAAAATTTAAAATTAAGCTAGAGTGATTGATTTTTAAGTGTTTTAGGCATTTGTTTACAAATGGCGGCAGTAAAATAAATCATTACAAAATAAATATGCACTAAATTTGTGCGTTAACTCAATTTTTATTCAGAATTAAATATCTCTAGAATGAATATGGTGCATTTCACTTGGCAAACAGTATAATAAGGTGAAAGCAAAGGTGCATAATCTTTAATTCTGATAAGGAATTCAATATTTTAACTTTGCTTTTATAAAGTTGGTACGGTATTTGCTTTATAACAACCAACTACTAACACGCACATCAGCAGTGCAACAAAAAATCATCGGAGCAAAATGAGCATGGCGAACAAGGTCCTTCAACTCATCCAAGAAAGTGGCGCAAAATGGGTCGATTTTCGCTTTACTGATACTAAGGGTAAAGAGCAACACGTAACTTACCCAGCAGATTCAATCGACGAAGATACGTTTGAAGATGGCAAAATGTTTGATGGTTCTTCAATTGCTGGCTGGAAAGGCATTGAAGCATCTGACATGATCTTACGCCCAGATGCGGCTACAGGTTTCATCGACCCGTTCTTTGCAGAGCCTACAGTTGTTGTAACTTGCGACGTAATTGAACCTTCAACAGGTCAAGGTTATGAACGTGACCCACGCTCTATTGCTCGCCGTGCAGAAGAATATCTAAAATCTACAGGTATTGGTGATACTGCATTCTTCGGTCCAGAACCAGAATTCTTCGTATTTGACGAAGTTAAATGGGACATCGATATGTCTGGCGCGCGCCATACATTAATCGCTGAAGAAGCTGCTTGGTCTACAGGTAAAGACTACGAAGCGGGTAACTCTGGCCACCGTCCACGCGTTAAAGGTGGTTACTTCCCAGTTCCACCAGTAGATTCTTCACAAGACATGCGTGCGGATATGTGTGCACGTATCGAAGACATCATGGGCCCAGGCCGTGTAGAAGTACACCACCACGAAGTTGCATCTTGCCAGCTTGAAATTGGTGTGAGCTTCAACACAATGGTTCGTAAAGCTGACGAAGTTCAACAGTTCAAATATGCTGTTTGGAACGTTGCTCACCAATATGCAAAAACAGCTACGTTTATGCCTAAACCAATGGTTGGCGATAACGGTTCTGGTATGCACGTTCACATGTCTATCTCTAAAGATGGCAAGAACTTGTTCGCTGGTGACGAATACGCAGGCCTTTCTGAAATGGCGCTTTACTTCATTGGCGGTGTGATTAAACACGCTCGTTCATTGAATGCGATTACTAACCCTTCTACAAACTCGTACAAGCGTTTAGTTCCGCACTTTGAAGCTCCAATTATGCTTGCTTACTCAGCGCGTAACCGTTCTGCTTCTATCCGTATTCCTTATGTTTCTAGCCCTAAAGGCAAACGTATTGAAGCACGTTTCCCAGATCCAATGATGAACCCGTACTTAGGTTTCGCAGCGCTTCTTATGGCTGGTCTTGACGGTATCCAAAACAAGATCCACCCAGGTGAAGCTGCAGATAAAAACTTGTACGACCTTCCTCCTGAAGAAGAAGCTAAAATCCCTACAGTGGCTCATAGCTTAGATATGGCTCTTGAAGCGCTTGCTGCGGATCATGATTACCTTCTTAAAGGTGGCGTGTTCACTAAAGAAATGCTTGATGCCTACATCGAGCTTAAAACTGAAGAAGTTCGTCGTCTTAACACGACTACTCACCCAGTTGAATTTGATATGTACTACAGCCTGTAATTCTGTAAAGAATTTAAGCTTAAAAAAACCCGCGTTTATCGCGGGTTTTTTTTGTGTCTTACGTTATGATGAATCAATCTGGAAATATATAGAATCGTTATGGCAAAACCACGCAAAAAACATACGGGCTTTTTCCCCTGGATTGATCCAGCGGATCAGGCAAAGGGCTTTAAACTCAACTTCTCAGAAGTGACATATTTAGAAGTGGGGCGGACCGTTGAAGGTTATAAGCAGGCTGAATTTGTCGAACTGAAAAACCCCGACTTAGCTTTAGAATTTGATTACCCTGAAAGTTTTTATATCACAACTGAAGGGTTGGTTTTAATTAAAACACCACAAGGAAAGTTTGAAGCCATTGCCAAGACAGATAACTTTTAATTCAACACGATAAAATTGATCTGAAAAATGACCTGTTAGATAGCGGGTCATTTTTATTGAGCAAAAAGTAATTTGCTAACTGTCAGTGCAAACCATGTTGTTTTAAGTTATCAATTTCATAAGGTGCATCTTCGGCAGGATAGCGCAGTTGAGTAATGCCTTGAGTTTTAGCAATGGACCAAATCACACTTTCACCCGCAGGAATGTTTTGACTGTGTAGCGCATATAGTGGGTCTTGCAGGGCGCGCTCTGGTGAGATAAATGTCCAGCCATGCTGTTGAAATGCTGTAATAACATCCTTTAAAAACGCGGCATTAATGACATTTACATGTAAAAGCAAAACATGCTGCGGTGAACGTTGTAACGTGAGCTGTGCGAGCTGGTCATAATATTCGGCGCGATTAAGCAGGTGAGCAATATACGCTTGTTTTAACTGCTGTAATTTGTCTAAATCTTGCTGTTTAGCATAGCCGATATATTTTTGGTTATAAAACCAGTCACTGGCATCTATACTCACACCGCCAATGTTATAGTGGTTTTGCGCTAGCCATTGATAGACGGTATCACGCTTTTCCGTATTATTGCCTTCTTTTAAAAATGGATAACGGTAAATTCGCGTGTAATTAGGTAATGTTTTTAATACTGTATCTGCATGCTCAATGCTTTTTATATAATCCTTTTGCGGATACATTTTCTTTATTCAGGTTTTGATGTAGGGCGCTATGGTTGCCAATCAGATGGCCTGAAATACCCCAATCGCGAATCAATTGTTTGCCTTGATAATCACCAATTTTAATTAGGCTAGGGAAGACAATACTTTTGATGTGTTGGTCTTTTAATTGTCGCAATATGCTTGCATTGATTGTACTGGCTTGAGCATTGAATGCTGGGTTAAGGCCATCATCAAAACTAAGTGCTAATGATTTGGCATGTAAGTGAGCGTTAAAACATAGCAAGCAAATCAGCATGGTATATAGGGCAGTGTGATGTTTTTTCATTTAGGCGTAGTGTTTATTTTTTCTGGCTTATCATACCCATCAGTTACACTAAAGTGTGTTAAAAATGTCATGTAATAAAAACAGAGAAAGAGAAGAGTTTGGCAAAATCTGAACAGCTGTGATGAAAACAATTATCGAGCCATGAAAAATACAGTTCAGTCCGCTACACTAGAGGCAATGATTGAAGGGATATGGAATATGCGGCAGCAGCAAAGCCAATTGCGGGATTGTAAAATCCCCACTGAATTAAGAACGTGGCTGTATGCATCTGGTTCCTTAACGCAACAATTAACAGATTTGGCGCAAGGTATCTTTAAAGTAAAACCCAATGCAGAACATTTTCAGCGTTTGAGCTTGAAAGATGCACAGTGGCTTAAAATGCCAGCGCATCATACAGCGTGGGTGCGTGAAAGTTATTTATATGGCTGTGAAGCACAGCCTTGGGTGAAAGCTAAAAGTATTTTTCCGATACTGAGTTTGCAAGGCCGTGCACGGATATTTCAGCATATTGGCAATAAACCAATCGGCTACTTTTTATTTCAACGTACTACACCCGTATGTGAGCGTCGTGTGTTATGGCTAGAAGATGGCTGGACCCGCCAGAGCTGTTATACTTGGCATGGCTGTAAATTTATTGTACAGGAAACTTTTTTACCTGCATTTGAACAGTATCTTCAGCAACATTCTCTAAGAACATCAAGTTAAGGACAGTCATGACAGCAACGCATCCCATTACTTGGCGTCAGCGTTTAGAAGCTTATTATTATTTGTGTCGCTTTGATAAACCGATCGGCACAGAATTGGTATTTTGGCCGACCATGTGGGCACTTTGGATTGCAAATCAAGGTACGCCTCAGCTCGCTATTCTTATACCAATGATTTTGGGCACAATATTTATGCGTGCTGCGGGCTGTGCAATTAATGATTTTGCCGACCGTAAAGTTGATGGTGCTGTTGAAAGAACCAAAAGCCGTCCGCTGGCAACAGGTGTGATCAGTGCGAAAGAAGCGATTTATGTGTTTCTTTTTTTGGTGCTTGCAAGCGCATGTACCTTATTTTTCTTGCCGATTGAAACTTTTTATTGGTCCTTTGGTGCATTGGCATTGGCGTTCATTTATCCATTTATGAAGCGCTATACGCATCTGCCACAAGTATTTTTGGGTGCTGCCTTTTCATGGTCGATTCCAATGGCATATACCGCGGTTGGGCAAACGCCTGATTTAACTTGCTGGTTGCTCTATTTTGGCAATTTGGCATGGACGGTTGCTTATGACACACAATATGCCATTACTGACCGTGAATATGACTTAAAAATTGGTGTGAAATCGACAGCAATATTATTTGGTAAATACGATATTGAGATCATCTCTTTATTGCAGGTGTTAAGTATATTGCTCATTGGTTCTGCACTCTATTTAGAAAATTTATTGATGCCATTTGGTTTAATTGCATTATTAGCGGTGATGATTGACTTTATTTATCAGTGGAGCAAAACGCGTCATCGAGATCCTCAATGGTGTTTTTGGGCATTTCGTCACAATCGTTGGGTGGGTTTGTTAATTTTTTGCGGTATTTTCATGGCTTTGACCTTTTAAGATTGTTGGTCTTAAAAGCATAAGTTGGCATAAAGCATCCTATTCGGGTGCTTTTTTTATGTATTAATAAAATGGCGTGTAGATTCATGTTTAAAAAATAATGATTAAAAAAGGATATTTTATGAAACATTCAAAAATAGTATTGGCTTTAACTGCAACGGTTTCACTGCTGTCCTTAACCGCATGTAATGATAATAATGACACGTCTGACTCCAATTCAACTCAACCGCCAACTTATGTATCTGAGGCAAACTATAGCCTAGATACCGTAGACAATACGTCTTCGATTAAAGTCATGACTTATAATATGACTAACTTGCAAGGGAAATCGGCAGAAGCAACCGCTTTGGTGTTGTTTCCAAAAGCGACACAACCTAAAGATGGTTATCGTGTCGTAGTTTGGGAGCATGGAACGGTTGGTGCTGGTGATGAGTGTGCACCGAGTAAAAACCCAATTCATCCACGTTTTAAAATTCTTGCCGACACATTATTGGCAGCTGGCTATGTCATTGTTGCACCTGATTATGAGGGCTTAGGTACAACAGGAGTTCATCCATATCTTAATTTATCCAGTGCTGCAAATTCTGCGCTGGCAGCAGTGAAAGCAGCCAAAGAGCATTATGGAACACAGTTGAACGGACAGTGGATGTCGATTGGTCAATCACAAGGTGGGCATGCATCTTTAGGTACAGCAGAATTTGCCAATACAGATAGCAGTTATAAGGGCGCAGTTGCAGCGGCACCTGCATCTAGTTTAGGAGAAATTATTAAAGTCTATCTTGATCCTGCTTTAAATACATCTGGCGTATTTAAAACATATAATATGTTGGATGATCAATTAATGCAGATCCGTTCTGCGTTATCAAAACAACAGATTAGTGTGGCGCAAAGCGAAGCGATGATTGCACAAATTGCAGATGGCTATGCCGAGCTTTTAGCTTATGCGGCATTAACGACATCTGGGATTAAAGCTTATGACCCAAGCTATGATTTAAAAAATATCTTTACCGGAGAAGCAGCTTCAATTGCAGAAAATGCCTATGGTCGCACAGGGGATGACGGTGCATGTTTAAGTTATGCCGATCCGAATGGTGCCAAAGGACTACAAGATCAATTTAAAGTGAGTTTACTGGCGTTTTTAAAAGATCCAACACATACGATTGCTCAGTATGGTATTGATTTAAGCAAAATTGATTCGGATCCAGTGGTACAGAAATTTTTAAAAGACAATCAGCCAGCGACAAATGCAACAGCAGCGAAGGTGATCAAAGCCTCTGTGTATATTATTCAGGGTGGTGCTGATCAGGCGGTGTTACCACAAATGACGCAGAAATTATTTGCGAATATGAAGGCAAAAGCTACTGAGTACTTCCCGCAAGCCAAATATGAAGATGGCTACAAAATGGAGATCGTGCCAAATGCGAGCCATACTCAGGCCATTATTTGTAGAAATGCTGAGGCGGTAGACTTTATTGAGGAAAATATGTCTGCGGGTACGGGTATTACATTAACTAGTGCGCAGAAAGATGCAAGAACGAGTCCGCATTGTACGGGTGTAGCAGCCTCTAATTAATTGGCGAAATAAAAAAGGAGCTTTGGCTCCTTTTTTTATATTTATAGCTTGTGCTGAGAAGCAGCTTTAAGCTCAGTGCAAATCAATTGTAAGGCTTGATGTTGAGATTTTTTCTTATAACTGGCATACAGCTTAAGTGGTTCGATTGAAAAATCAGTTTCTATTATCTGTATATCATCGTTTAAAAATTTCAGTAGATATTCGGGTGCAAAGCTATAACCCATGCCCATGTTAATTAAGTTGATATGCTGCAGTACATTGGTTACCCAATGCATTTGCTGATGCGGCAAATGTTCTAAGCTAAGAATTCGATTGATATTGTCATAAAATACAGGGGAAGCGCTTTGCTCACACATAATGATATTTTGCTTGCTTAAATAAGCTTTGCTGACGATATGACCACTGCTGTGTAGTTTTTTTGAAGCGACCACATAAATTTTTTCGGTCATTAACGCTAAATTTTCATAATCATCGTGCTGAATGGCATAGCGGGTAAAGCTGATATCGAGCTCTGACTTTTTTAATTTTCGAATTTGCTCTAAACAGGTCAGGCTTTGAATGTGAATGGCAATGTTGGGGATTTGGCGTTTTAGTTTATCCAAAATCAGCGGCATGATTTTAAGTTCAGCCACATTTAAAAAACCAATATGAATTTGATTGTTTTTCAGGTGTGCGACTTGTTGCGCGGCCGCGGTCGCTAAATGAGCGCTTTCAATAGCATTTAATGCATGCACTAAAAAAGCATGTCCTTCATCTGTCAATTTGATCTGTTTACTAGAGCGGTCAATCAGTTGAACACCAACTTCTGCTTCTAAATCTTTAATTTGCTGACTCAGTGAGGGTTGTGCAGTAAATAGCTGTTCGGCTGCTTTGGTAAAGCTCCCGTATTGGGCTACGGCAGCAAAGTATTTGAGATGGCGCAATTCCATAGCACGAGCCTCTGCGGGAGAAAAATTAAAAAGCAGATCAGGGTGAAAATATACAGCATGGAAATTATGGCGCAATGTAGATGAAAAGCCTATGCAACTATCGTTTAAATGTCTGGGTGTTTGGTGTGCTTAAAATCTTTTTTACACTTTAGTGATCAAGGCAGGTGCTGGCACCTGATTATAGATGTGAAGTGGCGGAGTTAAAGATGTCAAAGCAATACGATACGGATGTTTTAGTGGTAGGCACAGGGCCTGCGGGTTCTACTTTGGGTTTGGCCTTAGCAAGCTATGGTTTAAAAGTGCAATTGTTTACGCAATTTAACTGGTTGGCAAACAGTCCACGCGCTCATATTACAAATCAACGTGCGATGGAAGTATTGCGTGATTTAGACATTGAAGAGCAAGTGAAAGAAATTGCGACGCCTTGGGAAGAAATGGGTGAAAGTTTAATTACTACCAGCTTAGTGGGTGAGGAAATTGCACGCATGAGTGCGTGGGGCACAGGAGATGAGCGCCATGGTGATTATGTTCAAGGTAGTCCATGTCCATTGGTGGATTTAATACAACCTAAAATGGAAGCACTCCTGGTGAAAAATGCAGGTGAGCGGGGTGCAATTTATCATTTCAATACAGAATATATGTCTCATATCCAAGATGAAGATGGTGTAACGGCAGTATTTTTTAATCATGCAACCCAACAAGAATTTAGTTTACGTGCAAAATACTTGGTAGGAATGGATGGTGCGCGTTCTAAAATTGTCGAGCAGCTGAATCTGCCTTTGGAAGGCGTGATGTCACGTGGTGGTACTGTATATGTGACGTTTAAAGCCGATCTATCGCAGTATGTACAGCACCGCCCAGCGATTTTACAGTGGATTGTGAACCCAGAAGCGGGTTTTGGCGATATTGGTATGGGGCTACTACGTGCCATCACGCCTTGGAATCAGTGGATTATGGGCTGGGGCTTTGATATTGATCAAGGCGAACCGCAAGTGACAGAGGCACAGGTGTGCGCTCGCTTAAATGCCTTTGTTGGTGCAGAAGTGGATGATGTTGAAATTGAAAAAGTGTCATATTGGTATGTGAATCAAACATGGGCAACCGAATATTCTGTAGGTCGTGTGTTCTGTGGTGGCGACGCCGTACACCGTCATCCGCCTTCAAGTGGTTTGGGTTCAAATACCTGTATGCAAGATGCATTTAACTTGGCTTGGAAGCTGGCTTATACAGTGAAAGGCTGGGCAAAACAAAGCTTGCTAGAGACTTATACGGCAGAACGTGCACCTGTAGGCAAGCAGATTGTTGCACGTGCCAATCAATCTCGCTTTGATTATAAACACTTAAAAGATGTGTTTGGTTTTGATCAGGGCATAACGACACAAGCGCAGATGCTGGAGCGTATTTTTGCGGAAACAGAAGAGGCTGCCCATATCCGTGAACAGTTATTTAAAGCGCTAGAGATTAAACATTATGAATTTAATGCACAAGGCACAGAGCTGAACCAGCGCTATGTGTCGGGTGCTGTTGTGCCAGAAGGTGCTGAAGAAATCTTTAAGCGAGACCCACAATTATATTTACAGGCAACAACGCGTCCCGGTGCAAAAGTACCGCATACATGGTTAATTAATGCAAAAGGTCAAAAACGTTCAACATTAGATATTACTGGGCACGGACGTTTTACCTTATTGACGGGTTTGTCTGGTACAGGCTGGAAGAAGGCTGCAGAGGCGCTTGAGCTCCCTTATTTAGATGTGGTTCAGATCGGCTCACGTGAATATCGTGATGTGTATGGCACATGGAATACGAAGTCTGAAGTACATGAAGCAGGTGCAGTGTTAGTGCGTCCAGATGGCTACGTGGCATGGCGTATGGCTGATAAACCTGCAACTGACTTTGACTATGTGGCGACATTAGAACAAGTATTAAATCAAGTGCAATTAAGCACCTAATATGGTGGCTATGCGAACACGATTTGCAATGCAAACGTGTCTCGCATAGGTGCTAGAGATGCGTATATTGGTTGTGGCTTTTCTAATTTTTGCTATATTGGACGGCCACCGAATAGCGCAACAATCTGTAGGGGTTTAGATGTCTACATCCGAAACAAAACCAAATCAAAAGAAAATGATTATTTTGATGTCATTGGGTTTGCTTATCCCTGTCTTTTTGATGAGTATGGCGTATTTAGCAGTAACCAGTGATGAGAAGAATCAGGCTGAATATGCTCGAATTAAAGCGGAAAATTTAGCACGTATACAAGCACGTGAGGCTACAAAAGCAACGCAAGCCAGCTCTGAAGCAGATACGACAACCACTGCAAAGTAGATGTAGAGATCTGCTAAAAAGTTGATTCAAAAGCCAATCAGATGATTGGCTTTTTTGACTTCAATTTTTAATTCATTGCACATCTGAGTAATGTGTATGAGGTTTATTACACATCATTCTTGTGATATCGATTTTGCTAACGAAGAATATCGTTTTTGAGGGTGATTGCACTGGGAATATTGGTATAGCGGAGTACCCGATACCCAGCTTCTTCTAACATTGCATCACGTTCTGCATCGGCCTTTTCTTTGCCTAAATGCGATCGATCGTCCAATTCTATAATCACGACTACATTAAAGTCATGATCTAAAATCACAAAATCAGTGACTTTGCGGTTAAAGAGATTACGGATTTTATATTGGTGGTTGGTGATAAGTGCACTAAAAGCAACTTGAGCCAGCACATGATGCTGTGGGAGGGCTTCTAACAGGCGCGCATACATTTTACTTTCAAAATGTGTAATGACACGACGTGGATAGAACTTTTGCTTACGATAAAAGAATTTTGGAAATAGCATACATAGCAAAGTGAAACTTGCTAAACAGCCGATAATAAAAAATATAAGTTGATTTAAGTCGAGCACGCTAAAACTTACACATAAGAAAAAGCCCAAGGCTTAAATGCTTGGGCTTTTAGAATCTTGGCTCTCCCACCTGGGCTCGAACCAGGGACCTGCGGATTAACAGTCCGTCGCTCTACCGACTGAGCTATGGGAGAATCTGAAACGAATTCTATGTGGCAAACGTGCTTTGGTCAAGTCATTGATTAGGAAAAACAGTCAAAACTGAATTAAGTGTCTTAAAAGTAGTCAAAATGCTCAATTTAATATTTTTAAGAAAGATTTTTAATGGCATTCACATAAGCATCAGCACTTTGTGAAGGTGTTGCTTTACGACAGCTTGCAATTAGTGTCATTAATTCTTGTTGCTTCATTTGAGGATGAATTTGGCTTTGAATGGTTCTAAGTGTTGTTTTTTGCGTGATTGGTAGCTCTTTTGTGCATTGATATAAGCGCTCATACATTTGGTTAGAGGCTTGTTTATTATTTTCAGAGCGTTGCGTGCATTGAAAAATCCCTAACACCGCAATAATTAAGATGGTCCAAAAAATCATAGATTTCAGCCATGGAAGTTCCATTTTTATTCTCCTTATAAAGTCTGTATGGCTTTAAGGTATAGCGAATAGCGCGTAGATGAAAGCAGAAAATACAGCGTTTGGGTTGTATGGATGGCTTTGGAGGGAGTAGTGATCTATAAAATAATAGGCTGCATTTTATAAGAAACGGAAGTATTTAAAGTAGGGGGAAAGTGCTAGGCAATAAAAAAGCCCAAGGCTTAAATGCTTGGGCTTTTTTGAATTTGGCTCTCCCACCTGGGCTCGAACCAGGGACCTGCGGATTAACAGTCCGTCGCTCTACCGACTGAGCTATGGGAGAATCTGAGACGCATTCTATGTGGCAAAGCTGAATGGGTCAAGGGTGTAAATAAAAAAAAGCAATATTTTAAGATTAAATGATTTAAAAACAGGCAAGAAGGTAAAATCTGAGCATTAATATTGATGTTTTTATATTGGATTAAGCGTTAATTACGAAATTTATTTTTTAGTTAGCTACTTACTAATTATAAGTTATGTGCGTTGTATGGAAATCTAAGTCATAATTTTTGCATAAGCAGATTGAACTAATCCATGAGCGCCATAATTGAGTGTAAATTATTGTTATAAGGGCAATAAATTTTAGGTATAAAAAAGCCCACTTCGTAATGAGTGGGCTTTTTAGAATCTGGCTCTTCCACCTGGGCTCGAACCAGGGACCTGCGGATTAACAGTCCGTCGCTCTACCGACTGAGCTATGGAAGAATAGATGGCTCTCCAACCTGGGCTCGAACCAGGGACCTGCGGATTAACAGTCCGTCGCTCTACCGACTGAGCTATTGGAGAATCTGATGCGCATTTTAGGGATGAAAGCTAAAGCGGTCAAGTAAAAATGGAAGATTAAGTACTTAAATGTTTTTTTATTATCCAAAGATTTGATAATTGCTTATTTATTGATTCTTTTAAGCTTTTATAGGATCAAAAGTCATCAGAATAATTTAACGATAATAATTAGGTGAGGGCACGATGGCGTTGAGGGATGCGGTAACAGTAATTACTTTTTTAGCTCGGGGCACAGGTTGAGCTTTGTATGCCGTAGTATTGTATAAGAGATTTTATGTTAATTGGATGCAGGTTTTGCAAATTTTAATTTTGAATCAGAAATTTCACTTTAAATATGATAAAACCAAAAGATAAGGAAATTTTTGATTGGTATGTAATAAGTGAATTTTTCAGGTGATGTAGAGCTTTTTTTATCCTGTTTTGGAACAAAAGAGTCAAGTTCAGATATTTTGAAAGCAGTTATTCTTGTTGCAAGTGAGTTTGACTCATTAGAAACTAATTTTGGTGGAGAAAAACTATTTTATTGGCAATTTTTTAAGAGAGGAGTTACGTTCAGGTTTAATGAACATCAGATACTAGATACCATTTTCATTTACGTTAAAGAGAATGAAGAATATTACCCATACCCATTTTTAGAAGATCTGATCATGGGCATTAATCGTAAAAGTACGAAGCAATCTGTAGCCAATCTATTTGGAACTCCCGAAAAAGAAAGTGACAGTTGGCTGAAATACAGAGTATTTGATAACTATTTACATTTTGAGTTTGATGATTTATTAGAATTGAAACAAGTCACGATAGGACAATATTGAGGCTATTATATTAATTTTGATGTGTTTTTTAATTTAAATCTTAGTCTAGGATTCTTCCGTTTTGTATAACAGCCATTATGCTAAATGGGCTAATCTATCTGCAGTTTAGGCCTCATAATAACTTCATTTCAGAGATCGCTATTAGTGGGAATATATTGTCGAATTTTGTCTTTATGAAGGTTTGTTTTATGATTAGTTGCATTAGATGTCTTATATAAATCCTCATCTTCAGCACACCATTTTACTACGCCTAATACTAGTGATTGAGCATCTCTAGCGGTACGCTTCCCAGTAGTGTAATTCGTTAACTCTGACTTTAAAGCTGCAAGGATTGAATCCTTGGTTTCTAACTGATCCTTTAAATCATTATGCTGACTTTCTAGTTGATCGAATTTTTGTTTTAGTTTCCCAAGATTTGTTGTGTCATCTTTTTCATTGATTAAATCTTTACCATGATTTATTAAGATAGGTAAGAAACCTGCCACTAATACATTTACGGTAGTAGGTAAAAGGTTTAGCTCAACTAAAATAAAATAGGATGCTACACCTGTTAAAGCACTATAAGCATGATTCAGAACAGGAATATGTCTACTAGATATCAGAGGCATTTCAATTATCCAAAATACCTTTAGTTCCTTTGAGCATTTCTTCGAATAGTGCAGATCCTGTAGAAATAATCTCTAAGTCATTATTGAAATTGATGTTTATGAATAAGTGGTCTGGTAATAAATATTCTAATGAAAAAGCGACATCTATTTTTAGATGTGAAACATTTTTCACAGTCACTTTCACACCAGGAAGTTTTGAGTTTATTAAATTAGCAAATTCAAAAATTTTTAATTTATTGAAGATTTTAGGTTTATCAAAGCTAAAATTTAATACAATTCGGCTAGCTGTAATATGTTCTGTAGCAGTTTGTTCTGCAGCAGAAAATAATTCATCAAAACGGAAAAAACAAATTGTCTTCCCATTTTTATCCACTTTTTTAAAATCAGAAATGCTATCAGTTTTTTCTAATTGTTCGAAAAAGACACTCATATATTAAATTCAAAAAATTTCAATCACTTATTTTCAAATTATAATATTTTTATGGAAAGAGATAAAGGAAGTTTTAAATTATAAATAATTTCTAAAATTAATATAATACACGTTATACGAGTTGTTTTAATTTGTTATTTAATTTCAATATCTTATATTTGTATTGGAAACCATAATTGCTGATCTGTAATTCTTAATAGGTTTGCCACGTTCCATGATCAATAAATAGACCATGTTTCACAATTTTTTTTTAGTTTTACTTAACGCATAAAAAATCACCCTTAAGAGGGTGATTTTTTATGTAGAAATAAAATCAAAAGATCTTATTTTTCAACACCAGCAGCTTGGCCAGCATATTTAGCATTTGCATAATCCCAGTTCACTAGGCTTTCAAGGAAAGTAGAGATGTACTTAGGACGAGCGTTACGGAAATCGATGTAGTAAGCGTGTTCCCAAACGTCGATAGTCAACACAGCAACTTTACCGTGAGCAAGCGGAGTGTCAGCATTTGAAGTTTTAAGGATAGAAAGGTTGCCGTTAACTTCGTCAGCAACTAACCAAGCCCAGCCTGAACCGAATTGAGTTGTAGCTGCAGCTGCAAACTCTTCAGCGAATTTTTCGTAAGAACCGAAAGCTTCGTCAATTTTAGCAGCCAAAGCGCCAGTAGCTTTACCGCCGCCGTTTTTAGCCATACAGTTCCAGTAGAAAGTGTGGTTCCAAACTTGCGCAGCATTGTTGAATACGCCAGCTTTAGAAGCATCGCCAGCTACAGCTGTGATGATTTCTTCTAAAGATTTGCCTTCAAGGTCTGTACCAGCAATTAGGTTGTTCAAGTTAACAACATAAGTGTTGTGATGCTTGTCGTGGTGGAATTCTAAAGTTTCTTTGCTGATGTGCGGAGCAAGATCTTCGTAACCGTATGGTAACGCTGGTAAAGTAATCGTTGTCATGTTTTCAATTCCTTGCATTTTGCTGGGTTTTGACATTAAGTGCACTTATTGTAATAGATAATCGAGTCAAATTGCGCATTGCTTATAAATAAGAATACAGAATAAAGCTCGAAATTAAACGTATAAGGCCAAATGTCAAAAACAGGCTTATTTGAAAAATTAAATCGGATTGTTTAATTCGAAATAACTATACTCAATATTGAAATGTTCTGAAATAGCTTTTCCAAGGCGCTGCACACCATAACGCTCGGTCGCATGGTGGCCACAAGCATAGTAGTGAACGCCTAATTCTTTCGCTTCATAGAAGGTGCGTTCACTGACTTCACCTGAAATATACGCATCACAGCCTTGCTCAAAGGCTTTAGAAATATAATCTTGCGCGCCACCTGTACAGAAGCCGACTTTTTGAATGCTGGTTTTATCCGCAGGCAAGTGGATTGCGTCAAAACCTAAACGTTCCGAAAGCAGCTGCTTAAATGCTTCAGGCGACATTGCTTCTGCAAGATAGCCAATATTGCCAATCGGGTTGCGCTCAGTTGGATCAAGCGCTTCAATATTTTGCAGTTCTAAAATATCTGCAATGGCCGCATTATTACCAAGTGTCGGGTGACTATCTAAAGGTAAGTGATAACCCACCAATGAGATGTCATTTTGAATTAAGCTCTTAATGCGTTTTCCACGCATGCCTGTAATTGGGTAGGCTTCACCCTTCCAGAAATAACCATGATGAACTAAAAGCATATCTGCGCCCGCAGCAATAGCAGCTTCAATGGCATCTTGAGATGCAGTCACTGCACACAGAATTTTATGTACTTCAGCTTTACCTTCAATTTGTAGGCCGTTGGGTGCGTAATCTTTAAATTCACGCGATTTTAAAGTTTGATCACACCATTGAATAATTTCGTTTAATTGCGCCATAAACATCTCTTTAAAATTCGCAGTATTTCAGCGGTCTCGATATGCGTTTAATTGTAACTAAAGCATGACAAAACTCTGTGTTTATTTTAATAAGAACAGCATTTTTTGCATTACAATATGAGCTAAATGACTGAGTCATCAAATAAATTAAAAATATTTTTAGAGGATATAAGCGTGCGCCGGACCTTTACGTGGTTACCTTGGGTGTTACTCATAATTGTGATTATAGGTTTTTTCGGCTGGCATCAATTACAAAAACCTAAAGCGCCTGTGGCGGCTGATGGGGTAAAAATGCCTGCAGAAAAGCTAGAACCACTTATTGATACAACTCGTACAGGTGGTGTGGTGTCTTATAGTGCAGCTGTTAAAGTAGCCGCACCAGCAGTGGTGAATATTTTTACCACTCAAAAAGTGAAACAATTAGATCATCCTTTGCTGAATGATCCTGCTTTTCGAGAATTTTTTGGTAATCAATTGCCAGATGGCCAAAGCCAAGACCCAAATGAAAATAGCTTAGGTTCTGGTGTGATTGTACGCCCAGATGGTTATATTTTGACGAATAACCATGTCATTGCTCAGGCGGATCAAATCGTGGTGGCTTTACGTGACGGCCGACGCGCCTCTGCTAAAGTCATTGGTACAGATCCAGACACAGATTTGGCTGTGATTAAAATTGAATTAAATAATTTGCCTGTATTGCCATTTAAATTAAGTGGTAATGAAGTCGGTGATGTTGTACTTGCTATTGGTAATCCATTTGGTGTGGGCCAAACCGTAACACAGGGGATTATTTCTGCCACTGGTCGTTCTGATCTAGGGATTAATACCTATGAAGATTTCATTCAAACCGATGCAGCGATTAATCCCGGCAACTCAGGCGGTGCTTTAATTGATGTGGCAGGCAATTTGATTGGTGTAAATACGGCGATCTTCTCGCAATCGGGCGGATCACTTGGAATTGGTTTTGCTATTCCAGCAAAAATTTGCCAACAAATTATGAATGCGATTTTAAAAGATGGTCGCGTGGTACGTGGTTATATGGGCATTAGCTTACAAGCGGTTTCTCAGGATAATGTTTTTGAGACCAAGGCACCTGGTGTGGTTGTAGCGAATGTACAGAAAAATGGTCCAGCGGATAAGGCCGGTTTTCAAAAAGGCGATAAAATATTGAAAGTGAATGATGAGCAAATCAGTTCGGCATCTTACTTAATTAATTATGTCGCGATGCAAGCACCGAACAGCACAATACAAGTGTCAATTGAGCGCGATGGCAAGCCAATGACTTTAAATGTTGTGGTGACAGAGCGCCAAGTACAAAACCAGAATTCTGATGCGCAGTATATTCCATTACCGCGTTAGTTAAAGTGATTCATACTAAAAGCACCTGAAAAGGTGCTTTTTTTGCTTAATGGTTAAAAATGTCCGAGACAACTCAGTAATAAAAATAAAAGCTTATGTAAATTTTGGTTGCAAAATAAGCGATGAAAATAAAATCGAGCTACGCTATGTTTAACTCATAATAACAACCGAAGAGAATAAAATGAGCTTTATTAGCGCAAAAGAAGCGAAAGAGTTTTCTACACATGCCAATTTAAATATTGAGCAGTACAAAATACGATTAGCACAGCAAATAGAAAGTAATGCGAAGCAGGGCAATACGGCGGTTTTCACTGTTTTGCCGAAGCACTTACCTTTAGATCAAATTCGTGCGCTGTCTGCAGAATTAACTCAAATGGGGTATCAAGTACGCTTTGAGGTAAATGAGTTTTTTTATAGCTTGAATGTGTACTGGATTTAAAACGATCGCTAAGTTGTAAATTTAAATAGCATTGAATAGGCACATATTTTGCTGAATGGTAAAATCTATATTAAAGCACAGGCCGTTCAATGCATTATCAGATTCATCCTTGTATACATAATCCAAATGCAGATTATGTGGTTTTTTCTTCAGGCTTAGGTGGTCATGGCGCTTTTTGGCAGCCACAGCTGCACGCATTTCAACAGCACTTTCATGTGGTTTTATATGACCAAGAAGGCTGTCATGCAGGTGCAGCGCATTTGCCACAACCATACAGCATGCAGCATCTGGCGCAGCAGCTGCTGAATATTCTATTCGACGCAAAAATTCAGACCTTTCATGTGGTCGGACATGCGCTAGGCGGGCATATCGGCATAGAGCTGGCGCGGTTAATTGCACAGCAAAATCTGCCCTTAATAATGAAAAGCTTAACGCCGATTAATGCATGGAATGAATTAGACCCGCATACGCAAAAATGCTTCCAAGCTCGAATCAGTCTATTGTTAAATAGCGGTGCAGAAGCCTATGTACGGGCTCAGGCGCTGTTTCTGTACCCACCGCAGTGGATTTCGGAGCATATCGAACAACTGTCACAGGCCGAAAATGCACAGCTGGCTAATTTCCCGCACAAGGAGAACGTTCTCGCACGTTTAAATGCGCTACAGCAGTTTAAAGTCACACAGGCGCATGTTGATGCCTTGGCGAATACCCGCATGCATTATGTGGCCAATCAAGATGATTTTTTAGTACCTGTACAAAAATCAACGGATTTAAAACAGCACATTGGGCATGGTGAACTGAGTATTTTTGTAGAAGGGGCGCATGCATCTACACATACTCAGACAGAAATTATTAATCAGGCTTTGCTGGATTTTTTACTGCAGCCTAGCAATTAAAAAACTGAGTTAACACCAAAAAAAAAACTCGAATAATTATTCGGGTTTTTTAATGGTTAGTAGAAATACATATTGAGTGAAAAATATCCAATAATATTTTTAAGCTGGCAATTTCTTAGTTCGAAACACGCACCGTTTTAAAACAGCACTACCTAAAATAGATCACATGGTTTATTTTATTTTTTACTAAAAAGTAAAATAAAAAAATAATAAGTATTTGATATTTAATATTAAAATAAATTTGGCACAGCATTTGCTAAATATCCATTAAGAATCTATTTAAGTTTTTAGGCTGACGAAAAACAGCTGTTTTTTATCAAAATGTAAAAAGAGGCGGTGTCTATGAAAATCGGTGTCTTCTGTCCAATTGGCAATAATGGCTGGCTACTTTCTGAAAATGCGCCACAGTACAAACCTAGTTTTGAGATGAATAAACAAATCGTGCAGCGTGCAGAACATTATGGTTTTGACTTCGCATTATCCATGATTAAGCTACGCGGTTTTGGCGGTAAAACAGAATTTTGGGATCATAACTTAGAAACATTTACTTTAATGGCGGGTTTGGCTGCAGTAACCAGCAAAATTAAAATCTATGCGACTGCTGCCACATTGGTAATGCCACCTGCGATTGTCGCGCGTATGGCATCGACCATTGATTCTATTTCCAATGGTCGCTTTGGTCTCAATGTTGTCACAGGCTGGCAAGCGCCTGAATATACCCAAATGGGCATGTGGCCGGGCGATGAATACTTTGGCAAACGTTATGACTATTTGTCTGAATATGTACAAGTCCTGCGTGAACTTTGGGCGACAGGAAAATCGGACTTTAAGGGCGAGCATTTTCAAATGGAA
Source organism: Acinetobacter sp. SWAC5 (assembly GCF_003419885.1). Classification (NCBI taxonomy): domain Bacteria; kingdom Pseudomonadati; phylum Pseudomonadota; class Gammaproteobacteria; order Moraxellales; family Moraxellaceae; genus Acinetobacter; species Acinetobacter sp. SWAC5. The sequence continues at coordinate 97,528 of NZ_QUWR01000009.1, read as the reverse complement.
GATTGCCGTGTAAGCCCAACACCGCAAGCAGACATGAAAATTATCTGTGCGGGTCAGTCTGATGCGGGCTTAGCGTTTTCAGCGCAGTATGCAGATTACAATTTTGTATTCGGCAAGGGTTTAAATACACCTACAGCATACGCAGACATTAATGACCGCTTGAAAACACATACAGATGCAACAGGCCGTGATGTACAGACCTATGTGCTGTTTATGGTGATTGCAGCTGAAACAGATGAAGAAGCTTTTGCAAAATGGCAAAGCTATAACGACGGCGCAGACATGGAAGCTATTAACTGGCTGATGAATCAAGGCGGTAAAGATACGACCTCTGGTGCAGATACCAATATTCGTCAAATGGCATCAAGTGTTTCACCAGTGAATATCAATATGGGCACGCTCGTGGGTTCATTTGAAAATATCGCAAAAATGCTGGATGAAATTGGTGAAATTAAGGGTACAGAAGGCATTTTGCTGACGTTCGATGATTTTATTCAAGGTGTTGAGGATTTTGGTCAACGCGTACAGCCCTTAATGAAATGCCGCCAAGGCATTGTGGTTGATGCAGATCCAGCACCACTTGCTGTTTTGGAGAAATCAGCATGATTGAGCTTAAATCTAAAGAGACAGTCTGCAGCAATTTCACTGCAAAAGCAGGCACAGGAAAATGCCTTATGGCTGAGCCAGAGTCAATCATGCTGGCGCCTGAGCAAACTGCGCTGATCGTCATTGATATGCAAAATGCCTATACATCACAGGGCGGCTATTTGGACTTAGCAGGTTTTGATGTATCGAAAACAAAACCTGTGGTTGAGAATATTCAAAAAGCAGTTGATGTAGCCCATAAAGCCGGCATTCAAGTGATTTATTTTAAAAATGGCTGGGATGAGCAATACCGTGAAGCAGGCGGTGCAGATTCACCGAATTTTCATAAATCCAATGCATTAAAAACCATGCGTAAAAAGCCTGAATTACAAGGCACTTTGTTAGCAAAAGGGCATTGGGATTTTGAACTGATTGATGAGCTTCAGCCATTACCGCAAGACCTTGTGATTGAAAAGCCACGCTACAGCGGATTTTTCAATACAGCATTGGACAGCATGCTGCGTTGCCGAGGGATTCGTAACCTTGTGTTCGTCGGCATAGCGACCAATGTCTGTGTGGAGTCGACACTGCGTGACGGTTTCTTCCTTGAGTATTTTGGCGTGGCTTTGGACGATGCTTGTTATCAAGCAGGGCCGAAAGAAGCCCATGAAGCAAGTCTGTTCAACATTAAAACATTCTTTGGCTGGGTGTCAGATACGGCAAGCTTTGTCGAAACCTTTCAGCCTAAAGCACAGTTAAATAAATCAGCTTAAATATTTAAAGATAAATTTGGAGAACAGCATGCCTAAAGAAATTATTGTGCCAGCAGGAACAGCTAAACCGCTTGCGCCATTTGTACCAGCAACTAAAGCAGACAATATTGTTTATGTATCAGGCACCTTAGCTTTTGATGAACATAACAATGTGGTGCATGTCGGAGATTGTGCTGGCCAAGCGCGGCATATTTTAGAAACCATTAAAAAAGTGCTGGAAACCGCAGGCGGCACAATGGATGACGTGACCTTTAACCATATTTTCCTTAAAGATTGGGCGGATTATGCCGCTTTCAATACGATCTATGCTGAATATTTCCCAGGGGATAAGCCGGCGCGCTACTGCGTACAGACAGGGTTGGTAAAGCCAGAAGCTTTGGTCGAAATAGCATCGATTGCGCATGTATAAAAATGAATTGAATGAAGGCTGAGGTGCCTAAGCCAGAACTGCTTAGCATCCGAGCCTGTGGAGAAGGCGATGAATAGCAAGATCAATGCAACAGAAATGATGAGCGCATTTTCAAAACAGCATGTACCTGCCTTAGCAGAAGATGCGGTCAATACAGCTATGGTGATTGAACAAGTGGATCAGGCAAGATTTAGACAGGGCATGTCGAATTTAGGTGCGGCAGTCAATGTGATTACCACTCAAGGCGACGCTGGCCAAGCAGGCTTTACAGCATCTGCGGTGTGCAGTGTGACGGATACGCCTCCGACATTGCTAGTGTGTTTAAACCGCTCAGCGTCCGTCTTTGAAACCTTTAAAGCCAATAAGGTGCTATGTGTAAATACACTGAATGCGCAGCAAAGTCATCTTTCAAATATTTTTGGCGGTAAAACCCCAATGCTGGAACGTTTCTCGCATGGTGTTTGGCGCACATTAACAACGCAAGCGCCTGTTTTAGAAGACGCTTTGGTGTCTTTTGATTGCGAGGTGGTACAGAGCATGTCTGTGGGGAGCCATGATGTACTGATTTGCGAAGTAAAAGCCATGCAGTGTCAAGAAGGCGCGAATGCCTTGATGTATTTCAACCGTAGCTATTGTGAACCTCAACCTATGAACTCATAAATATCCGTCCCATCTGAAGGAGGGGAGCCGAATGAATACAAAAGAACCGTGGTTTCCGAAATTTAAGCCTTACACAGGCAATCTAGATACAACGCCAGTACAAACTGACGAATACTTACCCCCTTCAAAGAGCATGGTCTTGGGCCTGCAGCATGCGTTCGCCATGTTTGGCGCGACTGTGCTGGCTCCCTTGCTGATGGGTTTTGATCCAAACCTCACGATTTTTATTACAGGCATCGGCACAATTTTATTTTTCCTTATGACTGGCGGACGCATGCCAAGCTATTTGGGATCAAGCTTTGCTTTTATTGGTGCCGTGGCTGCAGCAACTGGTTATAGCGGGGTAGGTTCTAATCCGAATATTGCGCTGGCCTTGGGGGGCACGATAGCCTGCGGTTTAATTTATGCAGCTATTGGCCTTGTGGTGATGAAAACAGGGACAGCATGGATTGAAAAACTCATGCCGCCGATTGTTACGGGCGCGATTGTGATGATCATTGGTTTGAATTTGGCACCCGTAACGATTAAAAGCGTGTCTGCAAATAATTTTGATATGTGGATGGCGGTGGTCACCATTTTATGTATCAGCGCGGTCGCGGTATTTACCCGCGGTATGGTGCGCCGTTTATTGCTCTTGTTAGGCCTTGTAGCTGCTTATACGGTGTATTTCTTGCTGACCAATGTGATGGGTTTTGGCAAGCCTATTGATTTTGCAGCGATTTCAAATGCGGCGTGGTTCGGTTTACCAACATTCCATGCGCCAGTATTTGAAGCCAATGCCATGCTGCTGATTGCACCTGTTGCTTTGATTTTAGTGGCAGAAAATTTAGGCCATTTCAAAGCAGTTTCTGCCATGACTGGCAAGAACCTTGACCCATACATGGGTCGTGCATTTTTAGCGGATGGTGTATGTACCACTATGTCGGCTTCTGTCGGCGGTACAGGCATGACGACCTATGCTGAAAACATTGGTGTAATGGCCGTTACTAAAGTGTATTCAACTACAGTGTTTGTCGTCGCTGGTGTATTTGCTGTATTGCTTGGATTGTCACCAAAGTTTGGCGCCGTGATCAGCACAATTCCTGTGGCATTGCTGGGCGGGGCATCCATTGTGGTCTTCGGCTTAATCACCATTGCTGGTGCAAAAATTTGGATTGATCATAAAGTTGATTTTAGTAAAAACAGCACTTTGATTATCGCTGCAGTCAGTTTGATTATGGGAGCAGGTAACTTCAGCTTGCATATTGGCAGTTTTGATTTAGGCGGTATTGGTACAGCGACATTGGCTGCAATTTTCTTGAACTTTATGCTGAACCGCGGTGAAGAAAAAGATGTACCTGCTGTATCTGCAGAATCTAAAGATGATTCAGTGCCAGCAGCAGCGCATCACTAGGAGATGACTTTGAAACAAACTGTGGCATTTATTGGTTTAGGCGCAATGGGCTGGCACATGGCTTCCCATTTGCCTAAAACAGGTTTAGAGGTACTGGTCTGGAACCGCACAGAAGAAAAAGCGAAGCAACATGCAACCACTTTTTCAACTCAGGCAGTCAGTATTGAACAAGCAGTTCAGGCAGATTTTATTATTTCTTGCCTGCCGACCAGTGCAGATGTGGAACAGCTCATTGCATCGCATCCGCCAAAGTCGGGCAGTGTGTGGATTGACTGCACCAGCGGTGTGCCTAAGTCAGCACAAAAGTTAAGTGATGTTTTGGCTCAGTTAGGATCTGCTTATTTAGATGCACCAGTTTCGGGTCAGACCATTGGTGCAGAAAAGGGTACGCTGACTGTGATGGTGGGCGGTGATGCGGCGGCATTTGAAAAGGCGAAGCCTATTATTCAAGCATTTGCAGGTTTAATGGAGCATGTTGGGGGCAGTGGCGCAGGCTTTGCTGTGAAAGCGGTCAACAATACGCTGATGGCGACGCATCTATGGGCATTGGCAGAAGGCTTAACGGTATTGAAATCGAAAGGCGTCGATTTAGCTTCTGCACTGAGCTGCATTAACCATTCCAGCGGCAAAAGCAGCATGTCGGAAAATATTATGGCGCAGCGTGTGTTAAACCGTAGCTTCAATAAAACTTTCGCATTGGATTTACTGCAAAAAGATATTGGCATCGCTATTGATTTAATTCAGCAGGAACAGCTTCAGCTGCCAGCCATGCGCATGATGCAAGAGCAGTTTGCCTTAATTGAAAAATCACAAGCGCAGTCTTTAGATTTTTCAGCTGCTGTGCAGAGCTTAGAGAAAATCAATCAAATTGAATTATCTTAATCAATTTAAAAATCAGAAATATAAAAAACCGCAGTCAGCTGCGGTTTTTTATAATTTTTAGCAGCGCTTTATTCCGCTTTTTGGTATTCGTTAATCACTTCTAAAGCCACACGAAAAGCTTCTTGAGTTGCTGGTGCACCGCAGTATGGCAGGCTATGTAGTAGCACTTCCTGAATTTCCTCTACTGTTGCGCCGTTATTGAGTGCGCCGCGGACATGGCCTTTCAGTTCAGTCGGGCTTTTTTGTGCAGTTAAAAATGCAATGGTAATTAGCGAGCGGTATTTACGTGGCAAAACGCCTTCGCGCTGCCATGTTGAGCCCCAAGCATGTTCATTAATCCAGTCCTGCAAAGGTTGAGTAAACGGCACAGTATTGTCTTGTGCGCGTTTGACAAAGCTTTCACCCATCACTTCGGTGCGTACTTTTAGGCCATTTTCATAATCTTGCTGAGACATTTTTACCCTCTATATTTTATTTTACATCTATAGCCTATACCTATCTTTGGGCGAAACCATTGGCTGATGGTCTTAGACATAAAAATTCAGCAACGTATGGTTGCTGAATTTAAGAGCTTTAAACAACGCTTAAAAGATGAAATTTAGAACCTTAAAAACGCTTCAGGTTCATCTTCTGCCTGTTTTTTATTTACGTGATCAGCTTGAGCATGCGGGTTATCCAGTTCCAACTCATGCTTAAGCTCAGTATCAAAAATATCAGTCAGCATGCTGTCATAACGCTGAATGTTATAGGCTTTCAGCTGCTGCGCTTCTTCTGCGCTGATAAACCCAGTGGCTTCAGCATCTGCAAGGTGTTCTTCAAAACTTAGACCTTTAAATTTACCTTTAGATTCTGCTTTTTTAAATTTATCCCATAGCGGTTCAATGCGAAGCAATTGTAAAAATGCAGCCTCCATCCGTCCATTCACATCATGTGCTTCTACAGAATAGTGCACATGCTGTTTTAATTGCTGACGGAAAGCATTGTCTTGCATAAATGCTTCGGCCACCTTTCTTTTTAACTCGTCGCTTGGTTTGTTGAGTGGACGACCAAATGGGAAGCAGATGAATTTCACTAACATTGCTGCTGGGCGGATTGGGAAATTTTCAAACAGGCCATAAAAAGCTTCTTGGGCCTGATACAGCGCTTTATCTAATGCCAATTGTGCATGCAGCTGTTCATCTTCAGTTTTTGAACCATGTTCGTAAAATTTTAAAATTGAGGTGGCTATAAACATATAGGAATGCATATCTGCTAAACGTCCAGAGAGCATTTCTTTACGTTTAATATCGCCTGCCAGTAAGCCGAGGCACATGTCTGCGGTAAGTGCAAAGTCGGTACTTAAGCGATTAATGATTTTGTAATAAGGTGCTGTAAATTCATCAACATGTTCAGAGGCTTGGCTCGAGCCGCCAGTAAAGCCATAAGCAAAGGCGCGTGCGGTACGGTTAAAGGTATAAGCCAAATGCTTAAACAATAATGTGTCAAACTCAGCTAAAGCCGACGCACTGTCTTCTGCTTGCAGTAGTTGCAGTTCTTCATATAAATAGGGATGACAACGCATGGAACCTTGTCCAAAGATCATGAGTGAGCGACTCAGAATATTGGCGCCTTCTACAGTGATTGAGACAGGAATGGCTTGATAGTTTAGTGCTAGAAAGTTGCGTGGACCATGCTGTACGGCACGACCGCCAACAATATCCATGCCGTGATTGACTACACGGCGCATGGTTTCAGTGGCATAGTATTTGGCCATGGCAGTCATGACAGCAGGTTTGCCACCTTGGTTTAAGCCACACGTCACCATATAGCGGAAAGCTTCCAACATATAAGCATCGCTGGCAATATCACTGGATGCTTCTTGTACGCCTTCAAACTTGCCCACAGAGATTTTGAACTGCTGGCGAACTTTGGCAAATGCCCCAACATTTAAATAACTCATTTCACCAGCCGCCGTAGACAAAGCGGGTAGAGAAATACCACGACCTACTGCGAGGCATTCCATCAGCATACGCCAGCCTTTGCCTGCATTTTTGACCCCGCCGATAATCCAGTCTAGCAGGATAAACACGTCTTTTCCTTCAACCGTACCATTCATAAACGGTGAGCCTGGATTGTGGCGTGCACCAGTTTTTACACCATCATGGTTTGCAGGTAAAAGTGCACAGGTAATGCCATAATCCGTTTTTGCTGTATCTCCAAGCAAATGCTCTGGGTCGTATAGCTTAAATGCTAAGCCAATTACGGTGGCTACTGGGGCTAAGGTAATCCAGCGTTTGGAAAAATTCATTTTCAAGCCCAGCACTTGCTGGCCTTCATATTCGCCATAACACACCACGCCAGTATCAGGTATTGCACCTGCATCTGAACCAGCTTCTGGGCTTGTTAGACCAAAACACGGAATTTCTGTTCCTTTGGCTAAGCCGGGTAAATAGCGATCTTTTTGTTCATCTGTACCGTAGTGCAACAATAATTCACCTGGGCCAAGCGAGTTTGGCACCATGCAGCTGACAGCTGTTGTTAATGAGCGTGAAGCGATTTTGCTCATAATACGGCTTTGCGCAAAAGAGCTGAACTCACGGCCACCGTATTCTTTGGGAATAATCAGTCCTAAAAATCCGTTATCTTTAATAAACTGCCATGCTTCAGGGGGCAAATCTTTATATTGATGATGAATGTCCCATTCATTGACCATCTTACAAAGTTGCTCGACTTCATTGTCTAAAAAACTTTGTTCTTCTGCGCTGAGCTCTGGATAGGGATAAGCATCAAATTTTTTCCAATCTGGCGCTCCCATAAACAATTCTTTTTCCCACCAACTGGTACCCGCATCCAAAGCTTCACGTTCTGTGCTACTCATGCTAGGCATGGCATTGGCTAGGGTTTTATAAGCTGGTTGGCTAATAAAGCGCATACGTAATGGCTCAATAAGTACCAGCAAGCTAATGAGGATTAGCGCTAAACCCAACAAAAGTGACCAAGGGCTGACCCACGCTACAATTAAAGACAGTATGATTAGCGTGGCACTGCCAGCAATACGAGAGAGCTCAAAAAAGAAAATAGCCCATAAGGCTGCAATCAGTAAAATAATGCAAAGCAGAAATAGCATAGAACTGTGCTCCTTTGGCTTACGCCTGATAGTGCATCAGCACGGTCACATTTAAGGACTAAAAAACAATGTGCTGTTGTTTTAAATATATTATGTCGTGCAGTTATAAAGACTTAATGCTCAAAATCTGGCAGAGCAAAAATGTATGTTTTAAGGCTGAATAAAAAATGAGCGTTACACAATATTTTTATGTTTTAGAAATGTATTTTTAGGTAATTAGGCTGTGTTGGCCTTGCAGTAAGTAATTCATGCGCAATATAAAAGCCCTCTATATCAGAGGGCTTTTATATTTAGTGTGCTTTAAAGAAACTTAAAACATTAAGCTTCAATCGTTTGCACAGCAATTTTTTTAGCAGGATCAGTTTTACGACGTACAGCTGGTACAGGCTCGCCGTAATATTGACGGTCTGCAAAGTAGCTTGAACGAACCATTGGCGCTGCCCAAATATTTTTGAAGCCAAGTTTTTGGCCATGCGCTGTGTAGCGTTCAAATTCTTCAGGTGTTACAAAGCGGTCAATAGGGGCATGTTCTTTAGACGGCTGTAGATATTGACCAATTGTTACGTAGTCGACATCGTGTGCACGAAGATCATCTAAAAGTGCAATCACTTCTTCTTCAGTTTCGCCAATACCCACCATCAAACCACATTTTGTTGGCACATCAGGGCAGTATTCTTTAAACATTTTGAGCAAGTCTAAAGAGTGCTGGTAGTCAGAACCTGGACGCATTGCTTTGTATAGACGAGGCACCGTTTCGATGTTGTGGTTAAACACATCTGGCGGGCACTCAGTCATAATGCGAAGCGCAATATCCATACGGCCACGGAAATCTGGCACCAAAATTTCTAAAAGTGTTTTGGGGCTAAGTTCACGTGTTTCTTTAATACAATCTACAAAGTGCTGTGCACCACCATCGAGTAAATCGTCACGGTCTACAGAGGTGATTACGGCATATTTCAAACCTAAATTTGAAATTGTTTCTGCCATGTGGCGCGGTTCATCAGGATCAAGCGCATTTGGACGGCCATGGGCCACGTCACAGAATGGGCAACGACGCGTACAAATATCGCCCATGATCATAAATGTTGCAGTACCACCACCAAAACATTCAGGTAAATTCGGGCAAGCTGCTTCTTCACATACGGTATGTAATTTTTGGGCACGTAATGTGGTTTTAATGCGCTGCACTTCTTCTGGTGCAGACATTTTTACACGGATCCAGTCTGGCTTACGTGGCGTTTCAACCGTAGGAATAACTTTTACAGGTATACGAGCGACTTTTTCTGCGCCACGAAGTTTGACACCCTGTTCAGGTTTACGGTTTTCAGACATATTCAACTTTTCCACTGTTTCAGACGGGGAGAGATACGAAAATAAGTCCCAATATTATAGCCGAGTTAAGCTTAAATGGGGGAAAAACGATATTCATTTAAAAAATGTTGTTATCATCTAATATGTGTGAGCTAAATACAGCAAAAGCACAATATTTGCGTCATAATATAGGCCAGAAAGAAGCATTTTTGAATTTTTTGATTTTTTAAGGAGCGTTGAATGCCACGTAAAAAAGAGGTCGTTAGTGGGAATTTCGTGAAGTACGATGCGGTAGTTCTCGGCTCGGGCCCTGCGGGTGAAGGCGCTGCAATGAAACTTGCGAAATCTGGTAAGCGCGTCGCGATTGTGGATATGCGTGAGCAACTTGGCGGTAACTGTACACATGTAGGTACGATTCCAAGTAAAGCTTTACGTCAAACCGTATCGAGCATTATTCGCTACCAGCGTGATCCAATGTTCCAAAAAGTGGGTGAATGGAAACAGTTCACTATGAAGCAAGTGCTTCGTAATGCACACAAAGTGATTCAACTTCAAGTTGATACGCACTCACGTTTTTATGATCGCAATAAAATTGATATCTATCATGGTCGTGCATACGTACAAGACAAAAATACCGTGATGGTATTTAGTGCTGATGGCATGACAGAAACGCTTGTTTTCCAACAATTAGTGATTGCAACAGGTTCGCGTCCATACCGTCCAGATATTTTAGATTTTAACCATCCACGTGTATTTGATTCAGACAAAATTTTGGATCTAGATTTCTCAATTAAGAAAATCATTATTTACGGCGCAGGGGTGATTGGCTGTGAATATGCATCAATCTTTATTGGTCTAGACCATAAAGTTGATTTGATCAACACGCAGCACAAGCTTCTGAGCTATTTGGATGACGAAATTTCAGATGCCTTGTCTTATCACTTGCGTGAACAAGGTGTATTAATCCGTCATAACGAGCAAATCGATTTCTTAGAAACCTTTGATGATCATGTTGTGATGCATACACAAAGTGGTAAGAAAATTAAAGCTGATGCGATTTTGTGGTGTAACGGTCGTTCAGGTAATACTGATGGTTTAGGTCTAGAAAACGTGGGCTTAAAACCAAATAGCCGTGGTCAATTGACGGTGAATGAGCAATACCAAACCGAAGTTGAAAATATCTATGCTGCAGGTGACGTGATTGGCTGGCCATCACTGGCTTCTGCTGCTTATGACCAAGGTCGTAATGCAGGCGGAAACATGAGCGGCGAAGAAGGCTTAAAACCTGTAACGTCTATCCCGACAGGTATTTATACTATTCCGGAAATTTCTTCAATTGGTAAAACTGAACAACAGTTAACTGAAGAAAAAATTCCTTACGAAGTGGGTCAGGCGTCTTTCCGTCATTTGGCACGTGCGCAAATTACGGGCGATACAGTGGGCGAATTAAAGATTCTGTTCCACCGTGATACTTTGGAAATTTTGGGCGTACATTGCTTTGGTAATAACGCAGCCGAAATTATCCATATTGGTCAGGCTGTGATGAACAGTCCGAACAATACCATTAAGTATTTTGTAGAAACAACATTTAACTACCCAACGATGGCGGAAGCTTACCGTGTGGCAACCTTAAATGGTATGAACCGTTTGTTCTAAGTCTAGCTTATCTAAAAGAATCCGCTACGGCGGGTTTTTTTATGCCTTTTATTTAGATGTTTAAGCCAAGAAAAATAGACTTAGCTTCACTAAAAAAACACGAAAAGTGCATAAAAATTACATCGTACAAATGCGATGGAAAAAATAGTATGGGTAGATCAATCGGTATAAATAGAATTGGATAGGTCATAGATGACGGATAAAATACGTTTAGCATCATGGGGTGTGCTGTGTCTAATGTTATTAGAGTTGATCTGTGCAAATACAGCCATGGCTAAAAAGAATGTCAAAGACCCAATGCAAATGACTTATAGTCAGCAACATGCATGGCAAGAGATAGAACAGTTCTTACCCAAAGAATTTCAATTAAGCCCCAATCATTTACCCACAGAGGAATGGTGGGCATGGCAAGGTCATAATATTCATTTAGATACGTTTCGTAATCCTAAAGCTAAAACCAAAGTCATTTTATTTCATGGGGTGGGAACCAATGGGCGCCAACTTAATTTGGTTTTAGGTGGACAGCTTGCTAAGCGTGGTTATGAGGTCATTGCGATTGATTTGCCAGGCTATGGTATGACACAGGTTGGCGCTGGTATTAATATTTTATATGACGATTGGGTGCAGGTAGGTCATGAACTGATTGTAAATGAGCAAGCTCAAGACAGCCGTCCCATTGTTCTTTATGGATTAAGTGCAGGTGGGAAGCTGGCCTACGATGTAGCAGCAAAAAATAAACATATTAAAGCCATTGCGGGGATGACGTTTTTAGACCCACAAAACCTTGAAGTGAGAGATCAAATTTCCATAAATAAATGGATGAGCCGTGTTGGTTCTACGACCGCAAGTTGGACGTCTAAATCAGCTTTTAAAAATACAAAAATTCCCATTCGTTGGGTGAGTAAAATGTCAGCTTTGGTGAATAACCCGCAAGCATTAGATGTGTTCTTGGCCGATAAAAGCTCTGCAGGTAATACGGTTTCGGTGGCTTTTTTAGATTCTTATTTAAATTATACGCCCGCCATTGCACCTGAAGACTTTAAGGTCGCGCCAATCTTATTAACACAGCCAGAGAAGGACCGTTGGACGCCACTTGCCCTGAGTGAGCTATTTTTGCAGCGGATACAGCATGTACCTGTAAAAACAGTTATTTTAAAAAATGCAGGGCATTATCCTTTAGAGCAACCAGGATTAAATCAAATGGTAAATGCTATTGACGCATTTTATAAAGCCAATGCGAAATAAAATGCAGATTTAAAAAATAAAGAATTAAAAAATTAAGCACCATACAGGATGGTTATTGTTTTACTGTATGGTGCGCGCGGATTGAAATATTTCTTATTGTTTTAGCTTGTTTTTATTGCAAATGAGATTGAATGCTAAAGCATTAAAACGGACGACCTCCAGCTAAGCTAATACGTTTAAGCAAACGGCGTTGCTCCGATGGAAATGGACGGCGTGAATGCAAAGTGACTTGATTGTCCCAAAATACAATATCTCCCGTTGACCATTGATGCTCATAACGAAACTCAGGTTTTAATAGATGCTCACGTAATTGTGCAATCAGCTCACTTCCTGCTTGATCATCATAATTGACCAGCTCAACTTCATTATGCGTGCTGAGCCAAAGTGCTTTACGGCCTGATTTTGGATGGACTCTCACCAGTGGGTGGGCATAGGCATCGCCAACAATTGGTTGGTCTTTAAAACGATAGCGTGGAAATACGCCATAACCTGCACTTGGATCTTGTACTTTGTTTTGTGCAATACGGACAAAAGGGTTATAGGTAATGAGCTGTAGCTGATCAATATGCTGTTTAGTTGCGTCATCTAAGGCATCATAGGCTTTAATGGTGTTATACCAAGAGGTTTGGCCACCATCTTGTGGCAGTTCAATGGCATAAAGTAAAGAGCCAAAGGAAGGCAGTGGTGTCCACTGATGATCAGCATGTGGCGTTAGTTCACCGTGGCCAGTATAGTCACCTTGACCGACTGCGTTGGACACAGGGACGACATCTGGTGGAGTGCCTGTTTCTTTTTGAGTTGCTAAGACTGGTGTATCTGCACTTGGGCGAAAGATTGAACCAAAGTAACTGGCAAAAGCGAGGTACTGAAGATCATCTAAACTTTGCTGTTTAAAAATTAAAATCAGATGCTCAGCCAAGGCTTGCTTTAGGCGATAAATGGTTTCACCTGCTTGTGCTTTTTTTGCATCTAGGCCGTAGACTTCGGCGCCAAGTGCTTCACCTGCTAAGGGTACAATTTGAATGTCTGCTGGGTTTTGAAATTGATCTGCTTGGTGCCAACGAGGGGCATCGTGTATTGCTTGAGAAAGTTGGGTTAACGCTGTCATTTTTATTTCACAGATGTTGTATTTGGATAAACAAAATCTATGAAATATCATGGAGGTTGAGAAATTAAAAAATAAGATAAGTTTATGAAAAATGACAAAAAATATCTTAAGTTGATGATTTATTTTCTTTTAGTCTTTCTTGCAAAAATATCCTTAAAAACAGCTAAAAAATGTCAAGTTTTAGACATCTTTTAGCTAGGTTTTTTTGCTAAATTGAATTAATGCGCACAAAAAGCTTGTTGGAAGTCATTAAACAAGGCAGGGGTTTGCATCCATAAAATAATAGAAAGTGCAAATAGCACTGCAATACCTGCTGAAATTGAAAGTTTGAGCCAAAACATTGAATTATTCATGAACGACAGTGTCCTCAGTAACCCAGAAATGCACCAATACACCAAACACACTCAGCAGAATGGAAAAAGCCCACACCATATTGTAGTTGCCTGTCATGTCATGGTTCAGACCACCCAGCCAACCGCCAAAAAATGAGCCAACTTGATGGGTGAAAAATACAATACCGCTGAGCATGGTTAAATATTTAACCCCGAACATATTGGCCACAATACCATTGGTTAAAGGGACTGTAGATAACCACAATAAGCCCATCGTGACACCAAAGGCATAAATTGTCCATGTGCTTAAAGGTAACAATAAAAACCCGATAATTGCGATACCTCGTAAACCATATAACAACATCAGCAAATGAGGCTTAGAATATTTGCCACCTAACCAGCCTGCGCCGTATGTGCCTACAATATTAAATAGCCCAACCAAGGCCAGAAAGATTGTACCTGTGGTGGCATTGTAGCCGTGATCGCTTAAATAGCCGGGTAAATGGATCCCAATAAACACCACTTGGAAACCACAGACAAAGAAACCCAAAGAGAGAAACCAAAAAGGCTTGTGCTGTTTTGCAATGACTAAAATTTGTTTAAAGCTTAAGCTCGGATGTGGACTTTGCGCAGAAGCATTTGGGTCGACATAAATAGGTGCTTTAAGCATCCAAGCTAAAGGAACAATGAGTGCAACCAAAATGGCACTGACCACCAGAGCCGCTGACCAACCGATATGCTGCAATAGCAATAGGGTTGATGGAAGCATAATAAATTGCCCAAATGAACCCGCTGCACTGGCAATCCCCATGGCAAGACTACGCTTTTCAGGCGGGGCTGCACGCCCTACAGCAGACAATAAAACAGGAAAAGAGGTTGCTGAGAGTGCTAAACCTAAAATTAAGCCAACGCTCAGATTTAACAAAAGCCCAGTGGAGCTAATCGCCATAAGGAGTAAGCCAATGACATACAGTACGCCACCAATAGCCACTACAACCTTGCTACCATATTTGTCGGCAAATGCACCTGTAATGGGCTGAACTGCACCCCAAATGAGGTTTTGCATGGCAATCGCAAGGCTAAAAACATTGTGCCCCCAGCCAAATTCATGGCTCATTGGGACCAAATATAATCCAAAGCCATGGCGAATCCCTAAGGACAAAGCCAAAATAAATGCACTACCAATTAACATATAAATCAGAGGCTTGGAAAATCGAGTATCTGTCATTGGCATGGTACATTATGAAAATAATATCGTTATTTTAAGCCAATACAGTGTGTGAAGGGATTAATTAAATTTCACCTGATGATAAAATTTTGTTATGCGAGTTTGTCATAAAAATCAAACAAGACAGCAGGTGCTGTCTTGTTGATGAGCTAACTTAGATTAGAGCAGAAGGGCATTTAGCTTAGAAGCGTATGCCTACACCTGCGTATGCCAAAATTGGATTAATCTCAATATCTGCTGTAGAGCGAATAAGTTCGCCTTTGGTTGCATCACTGACCGTAATTGTTGTATCACCTTTTAGGTGTGCATAAGACACAGAGCCTACAGCAAACCATTTGTCATTAAAGTCATAAGTAAAACCAACAGTTGCAACAGGTGCAAAAGCACTAGAGGCTTCTAAATCGACTTGAGGATTCGCACTACTTGGTTTGCCATCAAGCGCGGCACCTGCTTTACCATCTTTAATATTGGCAATCATGTGGCCAGCGTTAACCAAATCTTGCTTAATTTGTGGGTTCATTTCTAGCTCATTAAAATAAGCATACATGACACCGACGCCTACATAAGGGCGAAATTTGTTTACACCTGTTTTACCAAAGTGATATTGCAACTCAGCAGCAGGTGTCCATGCACGTGCAGAAGCGGCAGCACCATGTGCAGCTAAATCTGTAATTTCAATGTCTTTTTTCAGTGGTAAATCACCTAAAATTGAACCTACACTACTTGGTGTAGCAACCCCGCTGAGCGGTGCATAAATTTTACCTGTACCATTTAAATCGACCTTAGGCGGAATCCCAGCTTTCATTTCTAAGGAAAGATTATCGGTAAAAAAGTAGTTGGTCATAATGCCGAGTGTAGTTACGCTATCGGCTTCTAAACCTGTCCCAGGGTTACTCCAAGCAGATAAGCCATCAATTTCAGCTTCGCCTGCTACGCTACCTTTGAGGTACTGTTTGCCATCAGTGCCTTTAAATGACACTAAACCTTGTTGAGTAATTCCTGTGTTTAGAATGGCTTCTTCACTTTTGAGCAGTGTAGAAAGCAAAGTTTTTTTGGTTGAGGCGCCACTGACCGATGTATCAATGGCATCAACCACGGAACTACCCAATACGTCGCCAACTTTCGCCTTTGTACCTTCATCAACAATGGTATTGACCTGAAATGGCTGTGCTTTACCTTGTGGCATCACATGCAATGCACCGACTGAAACAGAAAAACGCTTAAATCCATTGCCATCTTTGAAGCTAAAGTAAGGGGATTCTGCATGTGCAAGCATAGGCAAAGTCATGCAAGATGTGGCGATACATAATAATGTTTTATTCATTGTCAGGACTCCGTGTCCGTATATTGCTAATAATTTTTCTAAGTTTGCATTATGCAAATAACGTGATTAATTTATTGTTTCTTAAAGCGAATGATTAAGTAGTTCTCCTGTTAAAACAACGCATTTATGTGGTATTTTTTGCGGTTTATATGTTTAGTTATGTAAATGTAAAAATAGCATCATTTTAATTTTATAATGTACTGACGCTTAATATGCGTCATTATAATCCTCGTTTGAGGACTCGAAAAGCGCAACAACTCAGATAGGTTGATTTTCTTTTTTGAGTTTCAAGTGCAAAGGATAGCGCATGAAAGCTATTTTTTTTGTACAATATGTGCAGTATTGATTGAGTAAATCACATGAGCACCCAAAATCCTCCCAAGAAAAAAGCTATAGCGAAACTTCCGTTTCCTATGGTTGTTGATGACCAAGTACAACAAGATTCAGCGCATAATCAAGTCCGTCCAAAGCCAGAAAACTATGCCGACCGTACTTGGATGCCTCCTCGTGGTACGCGTCGTTCAATGGGCAAGCGTTAATAAAAGAACCTGCATTTATGCAGGTTTTTTTACATTGATCATTTCATAGCGTTTAATTTTTTTAGCATTTAGCATTTAGCATTTAGCATTTAGCATTTAGCATTTAGCATTGCATAGTAGGCGTTCTTTTTCTGATACATCACTGCATCTGCTCGTTTCATTGTGTCTTCAATACGTTCATCTTTCAGAGAGCATGCATGCCCAATCGAAAGACTGATAGGATGGCTCGAGTGGAATTGATTGTCGACATGCATCAGTTCTTGCAAGCTGTTAAGGCAACTGTGCAACGAAGTTTCATCTGCATTTGGCAGTAGCAATACAAACTCATCTCCTCCAATTCTTGAAGCACTATATTGGGTATTGAGTATTAATTGATTTAATACATGCCCCATACGGCGTAGTTGTTCATCACCTGCATCATGCCCAAATTGATCATTGATATTTTTTAAACCATTTAAGTCGATAAAAATACATGAGACAGGGCGTTGCTGGCTGCGCTCTAAGCGATTGATCTCATCAATATAAAAACTGCGGTTGTAGAGCTTGGTTAGGGCATCATGTTTGCCCAGATATTCTAAATAATTTTCGGCTTTTTTACGCGCGGTAATATCAACCAAAGCGACTTGCACTGTACTCCAGCAATCTTCAAAGCCCGGAAAAACGGTAAATTGTAAGAGCACATGGCGAATGCTTCCATCTAGGGCATAGTTGATGGCTTCATGTTGATGGTGAATTTTACCTGCCCATAAATCTAAGAGTTGGGCACGAAATGTTTGGATCATTTCTTTGGCAAAAATTTTATGAGTATTTTGTAAAATACTGGGTTTGTCTGGTGCACCAAACAAATCGAGGGTCGCCTGATTCACATCCAAAATGATAATGTCTTTGATGCATTGCTGAACAAAATCAGGGTGTACATCTAAAAATGTGGTGAAGTCTTCAATTCCAATCCGTCGTAATTGATCTAGGCGTTGTTTGATTTGGCTAAAGTCTTCAACCCAAAGTGAGGTTGGAGAGTAAATAAAGCGAGCTTCTGCCAATTGGCGGTTTTTTTCTTCTAAGCGACGTGCATTTTGGTAAGGCGTAATATTTTCTGTGCTAATTAATACTTGTGACCAATCATCTGCATAATCGGGCAGGATTGTGCAACGGAGTTGAATATCTAAACGCGTGCCATGAATCGTGTAATTGACTGCGGTATTGATATAGTGCGTTTTGCCTTCCCACAGTTGTACCAGTTCATCAATATGTGTGTGTAACATTTCTTGTTGAAAAATCTGATCCAAATGCGCACATAAATGACCAAAATCAGTAGCTTCGTAAAGGGCTAATGTTTGTGAATTGACGTGTAATATTTTAATTTTTTTAACACTTTCTCGAACCAAATCTAAGTTTTGTGACAAATGTTCGGCCAAGTTTTCAATACCATCTTCACGCCACTGCTGTAGCTGTTTTTTGACTGCGCTAAAGTCTTCCAACCAAAGTGGAATGGGTGACATATTAAAAATAGCATTGTCTTGATGAATCATGATGAACTCGGGAGCAGATGAACTTCAGGCTTTGGCTTGAAATGTATTATTTTAAAGTGTGCTTCAAGTCACAAAAATAACTGAAAATTACGAAAAAGCCAATCGGTGAGATTGGCTTTTTTTGATCTATTTTTTTGCTTTATGGGCGGGCTTGGGCGGCATGATTTCACGCTCTCCCAGCCAAATGTCGGCAAAATCCTTTTCGTTAATATTATATAGTTCCAGTAACGACAAAATGACGCCACCAAAAATCATTGGGCCTTCGGAATTACTTTGAAATTCGAAAATTTTGCCGTTTAAGTTATGCAAAATATCTGCGATTTCAAATACACGATCACGGCCATTACTGTCGGTTGGGTACATTTGCGTATTGAGCAAAATTCTGGCCAAACTTTTTTCATTGTCTGTCAGTGCTAAGACATCAATTAGTTCGTCACTTACAGGAGCGAAAATCACGGAATCACGGAAGATCGTATGCAAGAGTTTTTTGCTGAGTTTAGGGAGAGGGCGCTCAACAAAAGCACGAAAAGACATAGGGAAAATCACATTATGTGAAATACCTTTAAACATCGGTGCGATTTCTTCAACCGTATAACCCGCAACACCGCAGCCGATAGAGGTTAAAAAGTATTTTTGTTTTGGGTGATTTTTAGTGTAGATCTTAAAGTCATCTACATAGTGTTGAATTTGCGAGAGTGGCATTTGTTGCAGATGCTCATTCATGGTTGGAATAGCAAAGCTTTGTCCAGACCAACCACGGCCCACACCCTTCAGTGCGCCAAAATGCTGTTGAGCTGTTCGTGCGGCACCACCAGCATGTTGACCTGCTAAATTGCTGCCGAATACGAAGATGGTATCTTCTGGTAAAGATTTCACAATACTTTCGTCATGGTAATGGTAAGTCATTCGTATTCACTTATGCTGTGGTTTCATCTCATGGTGCAATTGCTTGATGACTTGGTCAAGTCATGAACAGATTATTTTTCTGATTTATAGGCATTTAGGTCTATAAATTTGCTGAAAATGGGGTGTCATTTGATCCGCTAAATAAAATAGGCATGCATGCGCCACATATCAAAGCGTTGTGATATTGAATGGACTGCTGTGATGGTTCAATACAAGGCTGAACTTTTTACACATGAATGTTACAAGGCAACGTTGTATCGCTTAAACTAGCCCTCATAATTGATATTGATGTTTAGTCCGAGAATAAGCCGAATCCTATGAGTGATCCCCAGCCATTTGAATTAGTCACAAATTTTGAACCTGCTGGTGACCAGCCACAAGCCATTGAAAAATTGGTGCAAGGGGTGGAGCAAGGTATGCATGATCAGTTGCTATTGGGGGTAACAGGCTCAGGTAAGACCTATACCATGGCCAATGTGATTGCACGCACACAGCGACCAACCATTATTATGGCGCATAATAAAACGTTGGCTGCGCAGTTATATGGTGAGTTCAAGTCGTTCTTTCCGCATAATGCCGTGGAATATTTTGTCAGTTATTATGACTACTATCAGCCAGAAGCTTATGTGCCTTCATCGGACACATTTATCGAAAAAGATTCTTCAATTAATGATCATATTGATCAAATGCGTTTATCGGCAACGCGAGCGCTCTTAGAGCGTAAAGATGCGATTATTGTTGCATCAGTATCGGCAATTTATGGTTTGGGTGACCCAAATGCTTATATGAGCATGTTATTGCATATTGTGCAGGGCGATCGATTGAATCGAGATGATCTCATTCGTCGTTTAGTCGAAATGCAATATACCCGCAATGAGCTAGAGTTTTTACGTGGTACTTATCGTATCCGCGGTGAAATTTTAGATATTTTCCCTGCAGAATCGGATCAGTATGCAATTCGGGTTGAGTTGTTTGATGATGAAGTCGATTCGATCCGTTGGTTTGATCCGATCACAGGCAAAATGGTACGCAAAGTTCCACGCATCACAATTTATCCAAAAAGCCATTATGTGACGCCAAAAGATAATTTACGCCGTGCCATAGACACCATTCGCGAAGAACTCACCGAACGTTTGGGCTTTTTTAGAGCCAACGATAAATTGCTCGAAGCCCAGCGGATCGAACAACGCACACGTTATGATTTAGAAATGATGCAACAATTGGGTTATACCAATGGCATTGAAAACTATTCACGTCATTTATCTGGCCGTCCTGCGGGAGAAGCTCCACCGACCTTGTTTGATTATATTCCAGAGGATGCTTTGCTCATTATTGATGAATCACATGTGACGGTGCCACAGATTGGTGCAATGTATAAAGGGGACCGCTCACGTAAAGAAAATCTAGTGAATTATGGTTTCCGCCTACCGAGTGCTTTGGACAATCGTCCAATGAAATTTGAAGAATGGGAACGAATAGTACCTGCAACGATCTATGTGAGTGCCACACCTGCACGCTATGAATTAGAAAAATCTGAACAAATTGTCGAGCAAGTGGTACGACCAACAGGCTTAGTCGATCCAACCATTGAAATCCGACCTGTGCTGACACAGGTAGATGATGTGTTATCTGAAATTAACAATCGTCGAGAATTAAATGAACGCGTGTTAGTGACTACACTGACCAAACGCATGGCAGAAGACTTAACGTCCTATTTAAAAGAATATGGCGTGAAAGTTGCCTATTTACATTCAGATATCGATACCGTTGAACGGACAAAAATTATTCATGAACTACGTTCTGGCGTATACGATGCCATTGTAGGGATTAACTTACTGCGTGAAGGTTTGGACATGCCAGAAGTCTCGCTGGTGGCCATTTTAGATGCCGATAAAGAAGGGTTCTTGCGTTCAGAGCGATCACTAATTCAAACCATTGGTCGTGCAGCTCGTAATTTAAATGGTAAAGCCATTTTATATGCAGACCGAATCACGGATTCAATGCAAAAAGCAATAGACGAAACAGACCGACGTCGTGCTAAGCAAATCGAATTTAACCAAATTCATGGCATTGTGCCACGTAGTGCAGTACGTAAAGTGACGCAAGAAATTGATACAGGTGAAGTGCTTACAGATGATCAAGTCGATGCGAAAATTGATGAGCAAGCGAAAGCTTTAAGTGCAGATGAACAACATTTGCTGTCAGATCCAAAGCTCTTGGCTAAACACATGGCTAAGTTGGAAAAGGAAATGCTGAAAGCCTCGAAAGAGCTTCAGTTTGAGCAAGCTGCACGACTTAGAGACGAGATTTTGCGCCTAAAATCACAGTTGTTACAATGATTTTTAGTTCTTAGGGAGATGTAGATCATTACATAATTTAGACACATGGTCGATTTTCACGCGTTATTGTAAGTAGGAAAATTTGAGCTTAAATATGTTTTTTGAATCAAACTTAATCTATTTATATAAAAACTTAGGACTTTATTTATGATAAATCATCTCCCAAAAGCTGGCTTTAGATTGGCAAAAATTGTTGTAGGTGGTGCGGTAGTGGTGGGCTTAGGGGCTGCCACTATGGCTTATGCTCAAACCAAACCTTTGGCTGTGGTGGAGCGTGTTGAGCTTGATCGTTATTTGGGCACTTGGTATGAAGTGGCCCGTAAACCACTGGTCTTTCAAAATAAGTGCGATCGTGATGTGACTGCGGTATATACTTTAAATGTAAATGGCAATATCAAAGTAGATAATCGCTGTGTGATGAAAGATGGCAAAGTGACCTCATCGCTTGGTGAGGCATTTGTACAAAACGCACCGTTTAACAGTAAATTAAAAGTAAGCTTCTTGCCTGATGCCGTTCGTTGGTTACCTGTAGGTCGTGGCGATTATTGGGTATTAAAGATTGACGAAGATTATCAGACCGTTTTAGTGGGCGAGCCACGCCGTAAGTATTTATGGGTGTTATCACGTGTGCCACATCCTGATCAACACGTGATTAATGAATATTTAGACTATGCCAAAGGTCTTGGCTATGACTTAAGTGATGTTATTCATACCAAACAAAGTAAAAAAGCACCGCACTAATTTTAACTTATAGAACAAATGATAAAAAAACCATGCTTAAGCATGGTTTTTTTATTTGCTAGAATCATCCACTATTATAGATACTGTCTGCTGTTCATTTGAATATGCATAATCCAGAGGTTGTTTGAGGTGAATGATGTATAAAGGCGTTGCATTGTCTGTTTTGGCATCTGTCACTTTTGGTGTGTTGTATTTCTATACTCAGTTTTTACAGCCCTTGGATAGTGAGCAAACTTTTGCTTGGCGCATGTTGGCCACATTGCCATTTTTAACGCTGTTTATGTGGTATTCAGGTGATTTAAAACACGTTACAGCAATCTTTAAACGAATCGTGCAACAGCCTGCACTGTTGATTTGGCTCATTGTGAGCTCTTTATTGTGTACCACTCAATTGTGGTTGTTTTTGTGGGGTCCTATTAATGGGCGAGGCCTGCAAGTCTCCTTGGGCTATTTTTTATTGCCTTTGGTTATGGTGCTAGTAGGTTGTATTTTATATAAAGAAAAGCTGACAAATTGGCAGTGGGCCGCAGTGCTTTTAGCTGTATTAGGTGTAGGGCACGAAATATGGCGAATTGGCAGTATTGCTTGGGAAACCATTTATGTTGCTTTGGCTTATCCTTTATATTTCTTTTTGCGCCGTGTTTATAAAACAGATCACTTAGGTGGTTTTTGGTGGGACTTACTGCTGATTATTCCTGTGGCCATTTATCTAGGCTTTTTCTATAGTGATAGTGTTCCTTTAATTGCACAATTTCCACATTTAATTTTTGCAGTCATTGGTTTGGGTATATTAAGTGCTTTTGGTTTAGGGAGTTATATTTTAGCCAGTCGCATGTTGCCATTTGTCATCTTTGGTTTACTTAGTTATTTAGAGCCAATTTTATTGGCTTTTGCCTCTTTAGTTTTGGGCGAGCGTATTGAAGCCAACGAATGGCTCACTTATATTCCAATTTGGTGCGCGGTATTATTATTAATGGTGGAAGGTACAGTGCATGTATTTAAGCAAAAGCAAAAAGAAAAAATGTTGCAAAAAAATGTCGCTGCTTTTCAAAAGCGTTTAGATCCATAAATATCAATCCTGATTCAAAGCTAGCGATATTGATCAAAAATGATCAAGACGGATTAATATATCATTTTGATTGATATCGCGATAAGAAAGAATGTTCAATTAAAAAAATAAAAAAAACTTAGAGCCGATACGTCTTCGAAAATATAGCAATTTTTTAAAAATCAGATAAACCGTTTATCTTTTCGCTCAAAGACAGAATCACGCTATTGATTAAAAAATGATAACTGTTTAACATTTATGCTTATAAAAAGACGAATGCTTTAAACTTAAATAAATTTCACAAAACTTGAGGGCTAGGACATGCAAAATAGCAGTATTCCATATCAAATACGCGCCGCATTATTGCAGCTAGAACCTAGCCTTGATGTGGATTGGGAAGCGCGCCTAACTAAGATTCTTGAAGAATCTGACATGGCTTTGCGCGAAGAGATTGATCATCAAATTTTAAAAAGCAAAGAAATCTATTGGAACCGCATGACAGGTGGTTTTGAGTACAAAGCGTCATCCAGTTTGGCTATTTTAAAACACAGCCTTAGCAATGATCGCATGCAACATATTGCCAAAACGCTGAGCGAATCTTTAGAAGACCTTAAATCTATTCAAGACAGCACACAAATTGCGGATTATTTGGAAAATGCGATAGAGCAAATTGACCAGATTTCTGTAGATGAAAACTTTATGTTGCAACGCGAAAAATTAATGATTCGCCGTACTTTTTTACTCAATGCAGCAAAAGTCATTCGTCGTATGGTGATTACACCGCCAGAAGGGATCCGTAAGCTCACAGAGTCGCAGATTAAATGCTTTATTATTGAAGTATTTATTAAGCAACAATTATTAGGTTATTGGTTTAAACCTTTGTTGAAACGCCATTCGGACATTATGAAGCATCCGATTTTCCGATATTATTTGAGCAAACAACAAAAAATCCGTCATTTTGAATTGGTAAAAACCTCACAATATATTTTTGTGACCGCGCCTGTAATGCAGGTAGAGCAAAATCCCTATTCAATTCGACGCTTTTTAACCGAAGAGAAAGGGGCAATCGAAGCGCAAACATTTTTAAATGTGATTGTGTTGGATATGCAGGCCACTGAAGAAAATGAATATATTGATCACTTTAAATCTTTAATTGAATGCATGGTGACTGTACAAAGCCAAATTCATGTTGATGTGATGGATATTGTGTTGCAATTGGAAGAGGTTTGCGAAAAATCTTTAATTCCATTACTCATTGAACCGATTCAATTTGTAGCTAAAAATGCAGATGTGGTAGCACAAATGCATTTGAAAAAATTTGAAAATATATTAACCACTGATTTTTTTAAACCTGTCTATGAAGCGATTAAATCGCATTTGTCACATATTGAAGAATTCGATTATTTATATTTAAGCGTACATCGTCTATATTCAGAATTACTCGCGTATTATCGTGAGTTTAAACAACAACCTGCATTGGTATTTAATCAGCATGTGCAGTTGTTTGAATATAAAATGGTCGGCTATTTGAAATTATTAGAAAAACGTCGACAAGATACTTTTGTGCCTCTGAATCAACATGAGTGGGAAGTCATGCATCAACGCTCACTGAAACCATTGCAAGATATTCGTTTTGCAATGACAGAGCATTTGCTGGATTACCGTGAACTGACAATCTATATCAATAAATTGAAACGCCAAAGTGCTGAAAAAGGCTCATTCTTTAAGCGCATGACCAAGAGTAATCAAGCAGAGCGTGATTTGGCTGAAGCGTATAAGCTCGGGCAACAAATGAAGCACAAAATGTTTATGAGTGTTTTGCAAGCACCACGCCAGAATCCGAAATGTTCAGTCTTTTTAGAGTTTGAGACTTTACATAATTTTAGTGAACATGAGCGGCACTATGCATTTCCTTGTGGTGACAATGGCATTACACGCTTACCAATTTTGCTTCGCTTACCCGAAACCTATTCAGATTTTGATGTAGAAGACTTTAATGCCTCTATTAATTTTGACCTTAACTTTTCTGTGGCGTCAAAAGCTGAAAAAACCAGTTATGAGTTAAATTACTCACATTGATAAGGACTTTAATTGTAAACAGCTTAATTCACTGATTGATAAAGAAACGATTAAATAAAAATGTATTTTAGGGGCGCTAAAATGCATTTTAAAAATCTTTTAAAACAAAATCATAAAAATAATTACAACTATTTTTATAATTTATAGTGAATATATAAGAAAATAAGCCTCCAATATCAGCTTTTGGATTCTATCTTTTAGATAATTCCATTACAATTGTCGGGTTTTGAAATTTAAGCTTCGATTTACAATTAATTAGAGGACGTATCTGTGAGCAAAGACACTATCGTTGCCCTACATGCAGAGCACCAAGGTCGCTGGAAAAACCGTGAAGAACTTGCGGAACGTATGATTGCCCTAGTGGGTCAGTTATACCGTGAAAAAAACATCGTAGCTACAGTATACGGTCGTTCTTTAATTAACCGTTCAGTGATTCAAATTCTTAAAGCTCACCGTCGTACTCGCGTATTAGACGTTGAACTTTCAGTAGTAAACACATTCCCAATTCTTGAAGCTTTGGCGAAAGTTGAAAATATCGGTACTGCTGAAATCGACTTGGGCAAACTTGCTGTTGAATTTAAAGAAAAAGGCGGCGACATCGACGCATTTGTTGCTGATGCTGTTAAATCATTACAAGGTAATGCTGCATCTGTAGAAAACAAAGATGTAGTTCTTTACGGTTTCGGTCGTATCGGTCGTATTCTTGCACGTTTAATGATTGGTCAATCTGGTTTAGGCCGTGGTCTTAACCTAAAAGCAATCGTTGTTCGTAAATCATCTGACGGTGACCTAGAAAAACGTGCTTCTTTACTTCGTCGTGACTCTATTCACGGTCCATTTGCAGGCACAATTTCTGTAGATGAAGAAAACGAAGCAATCATTGCAAATGGTCAATTCATTAAAGTGATCTATGCATCTAATCCAACTGAAGTTGATTACACTGCATACGGCATTAACAATGCACTTGTGATTGATAACACAGGTAAATGGCGTGATGCTGAAGGTCTTGCACAACACCTTCAATGCCCAGGCGCTGCGCGCGTAATTCTAACTGCACCTGGTAAAGGTGACATGAAGAACGTTGTATTTGGTGTGAACCAAGCAGACATCCTTGATGAAGATACAATCATCTCTGCTGCAAGCTGCACAACAAACGCAATCACACCAACACTTAAAGTGTTACATGACAAATATACAGTTCTTGGCGGTCACGTTGAAACAGTTCACTCGTTCACAAACGACCAGAACTTAATCGACAACTACCATAAAGCTGACCGTCGTGGCCGTGCTGCAACATTGAACATGGTAATCACTGAAACTGGTGCTGCGAAAGCAGTTGCTAAAGCGCTTCCTGCACTTAAAGGCAAATTGACTGGTAACTCTGTACGTGTACCTACACCAAACGTTTCTCTTGCAATCTTGAACTTAACTTTGGATAAAGAAGTTGAACGTGACGAAGTAAATGAATACCTTCGCCAAGTTTCAATCAACTCTAACCTTCAAGGTCAAATCGGTTATACAAACTCTACTGAAGTTGTATCTTCTGACTTTATTGGTTCACGTACTGCAGGTGTATTTGATGCGCAAGCAACAATTACTGCTGGTAACCGCTTAACTGCATACGTATGGTATGACAACGAAGTTGGTTATAGCTGCCAAGTACTTCGTATTGCAGAACAAATGGGCGGCGTAAGCTATCCAAAAGTTCCTGCTGAAACTAATGCATAATTAGTTCAGTGCGGTACAAAAAGAGCCTCTTATGAGGCTCTTTTTTATTGCAGATAATTTAGCTTTAAGCATGGCTTGGTGATTGTTTTTGAATGGATTGATGCACATAAAGTCTAAATAAAGAACAATTGATAGGATCAACTTTTCGCTTCTTGTGGGTGTTTATGCGTATTGTGCACGTATTTTACTTACAGTACTGAAGTATAGGCTTTTTAGAATTTGAACAACTAATCTATGCTAAGTTAAACGCGGTTAAACTATTTTGAATAGAAGAATATGCTAAACATTGAGATTAAAACTTTAGAGATGAATGATGTTCAAGATTTTAGAACAATCAGACTTTCAGCTTTAGAAAAATCGCCAAAAATGTTTGGATCTACGTATTTGGCTGAGCTAGATAAATCATTAATATTTTTTGAAGCCTGCTTATCGAATTCGACGGTATTTGGTGTATATCAAAAAAATAAAATCATAGGCTTAGCCACATTAACACAAGAAGTTGGAGCAAAATTTGCTCATAAAGCACATTTATCGAGTGTTTTTATTGAGCCTGAATTTCAACAAAAAGGCATTGCAACGATGCTACTCAATACAATTATAAAATATAGCAAAAATAATGTAGAACAAATTCTACTCACTGTTGCAGATGACAACAAACCCGCCATTCAGCTTTATGAAAAATGTGGTTTTCAAACCTATGGCATTGAACAAAAAGCTTTAAAAGACAATGATGAATATATTGATGAACGACTAATGAAGCTTTTTATGAACTAGTATTGAGTTTTTTAGAGTCAAACGGTTACTGATTTTGCAAATTAACATACAAAAAATTGCACACCTTGCGGTATTTATTCAGCACACTCAAAGATTGAAAAATAAAAATACAAGGATTGGTTTTGCAGGCAAAACACGTGCTAAGTGGATTAGCATTGATTGTGTTGGCTTCCATTTGCGGTGTGCTCATCGCGATTTGGGTGTTTAAACACTTTAATATCTATATTCCACTCGAAAATCAAAGTGTAAGTATTGATTTACAAGAACCTTTACAAGCAGAAGTGAAAATACACGATGCACTCAATGTCGATGTTTCTGGACGAGTGAATGCATCTATTCCGATACAAGAACAGTTGCAAATTCCACTCACGCAAACACTTACACCGCGAGTGTATTTTGATAATCAGGTGCCTATTCAAACGACGATTCCTGTTCGTGAAGTACTCAAAATTAATCAAAACATGCCCATCAATACCAAAGTTCAAGTTCGGGTTTTAGGAAAGGATATCACTTTACCTTTAAAGGGAAATATTCCGATTCAACTCGATGTGCCTATTAATATGGACGTTCCTTTGGCGCAAAAAGTTCATTTAAAATTTGATGCTCCAGTCAAAACACAGCTGAAAGAAAATTTAAATATTCCTTTAAATACGAAAATACAAGCCAATATCCCCATTGATGGCCATTTGAATGTGCCCATTTCAACGGCGCTTAAAGCCACAGTCGATGTGCAAAATACTTTAGCTGTCAAAATTAAGCAGGGTGAGCTGGTTATTCCGCTCAAAGATATGAAATTGGCACGCCAAGCTCCTCAGTCAACAGGAGAATAGTGCATGGATCGACGCTATTCCGTGAAGTATTGGCTATATGGTTTTATTGCGATTACCAGTTTGGTGGCATTGCTGTTTTGGATATATCTCAATGTACAAGCGTCTTTGCAGGTGAAAGCACGACAAGCAAATATTCAGTTATCACATTCATTGCCTACAATCATACATGTGGGTAATTATTTACAGGCGCATGCGCGTGGCACTTTAGATACTCAAATAGATTTAAAGCGATAAATGGATTTGCCATTGAAAGGCAAATATTTAGCAGATTTACAATTTACAGTAGAAGTGCCAATTCAAGTTGATTTGGACTATCAAACACAATTGAAAATTCGGCAAAATATGCCTTTGGAAACTACAACAGACTTAATTTATCAAAATAGATTGTTGCCGAAATTTCCTTTAAAACTAGACATTCCTATTCATTTAGATGTGCCATTTCATTTGCAACGTCAGTATCAGATTCCCGTTAAAATTATGTTTAATGGTCCTGTGTATTTTGATTTTAATGAGTCTGTTCGTTTGAATGTAGATCATCAATTTAAACCAAAGCTACAATTAAATGATCCAATTACACTACAAAATATTGCGGCCTTTCGTGCGACGATGTACAACACTGAACGCGATACTCAGGCCAATTTAGATATGCAAATGAACTTAGCATTGAAAAATATTCACCCATAATAAAATAAAAAGCCTAACCTCATTGATTGCTCAATGGGGTAGGCTATGTGTGATTTACACAGTGTAGTTATGCTTCAAGTCATTTATTTTATTTAAATAAGGCCTCTACTTGGGATTGTATGGTTGTGGTTTTGCGACCAATCAATTGTTCCAAATCAGTACGGTCACTAAACATTGCACCATGTGCAGTTTCAACATCAGCTTCAGTAATTAAGTTGACCACAGGCTCGGGCAAGCCAGCTTGTGTAAGGCCTTGTGCAAAGCTTTCTGCATCAATTTCTAAATATTGCACAGGTTTAGATGCGGCATGTGCAATATAAGTTGCTAAGTCAGTTTTAGTGAAGCTTTGTGAGCCAGCTAATTCATAGGTTTTTTGCTCATGCCCTTGAGTTGTTAAAACTTCAGCTGCAGCTTCGGCATAATCTGCACGTGATGCTGAGCTAATCGGACCATTTTGTGTGGCGCTAAAGAGTTTGCCAGATGCTACATTGTGCTCAACGCCAGCAAGATAGTTTTCGTTATACCAATTATTGCGTAACAAGGTATAGCTCAGACCACTGGCTTGAATCAGTGCTTCAGTCTCACGGTGTTCTTGTGCTAAGCCCAAAGGTGAAGTGTCAGCACGTAATAGACTGGTATAAGCAATATAAGGAACCTGTGCCAATTGAGCTGCTTCAATCACTGCTTTATGCTGTGGTGTGCGACGGCCAACTTCATTGGCAGAAATGAGTAATAATTTGTCGATCCCTTGTAGCGCTGGCGCTAAGCTTTCAGGGGCATCATAATCAAAATGACGTAGTTCAACACCTTGCTCAGCTAAAGCAGTTGCTTTTTTTGGGTCACGCACTAAAGCCACAATTTGATCCGCGCTGACGCGTTTTAATAAAGCTTGAATAACCAATTGACCGAGTTGACCTGTTGCACCTGTGATTGCAATTTTCATCTATAAACCCTCATGTTTTTGTATGAAAAATAAACTTGATGCATAAATAGTAATCTGTTAACTTACTAAATGTAAGTACGTACCAAAAAGTAAGTTTATTACCAGCAGGAGAGATTTGATGGCTAACTACGCTTCAAGTAAATTATTAGGTCAAGTTTTATCCACAGATTGTCCATCACGTGACATTTTGGAGCACTTAACCAATAAATGGTCGGTGTTAGTCTTGCGTTGTTTAAATGATGGCGTGCATCGCTTTAGTGAACTTAAACAACGGATAGAAGGCATTAGCGAAAAGATGCTGGCACAGACGCTGAAAATGCTCGAAAATGATGGCTTTATTCTACGGACTGTTTATCCAGTTGTGCCACCGAAGGTCGAATACCAACTGACCATTACAGGTTCACAAGCAGCTGAAAAATTACTGTATTTGATTGGTTGGATTGAAACAAAATTACCCGATATTTTGGACCATAAAGCGACCGTTTCTAAAGTGTCTTAGTTTGTATAGTAAGCATGCTGTGTTGGGTGAAAACAGCTAAGTTTAAATTAAAAAACTGATAAATTCAGGGCTTCAAGAACATAGAAGCATGTAGTCATGGTTGCGATTGAGCAGCCATAGAATATGTGTTTTGAGTATACGACGCTAATTTAATACCGCTGTGTTTACATGTATCCGCTTTACTAGGCATCCGTGGTTGAGGTGCGTTGCATCGTTTTAAAATCAAGGCGATCGATGATTAAAATCCCAAGAGCAAAGAGGAATGCGCAGCTTACACAGCCGAACCAGCCCCAATGTTGCCATGCATATACGGCAGTTAGAGAACCTAAGGTAGCACCCGAAAAGTAAATGGTCATATACACAGCATTAATACGTGAACGTGCAGTTGGATTAATACGATAGACTAAATTTTGGTTCAGGACATGAAATGCGGTTAGACTAAAGTAGCTCATCAGTACACCCAAGGCGTATGCCACAATATTCAATTGGGCAAAGGCCAATGGCAGGCAAGACAGTAGCATGAGACTGATGCAGATCAGTGCGACTTTATTTTCTTTACCTAAGCCAACCGTACGCCCAGACCAGCTGGATGAATAAATACCGATGATGCCTAGTAAGCCAAACAAACCAATTTGAAAATCTGAAAATTCATAAGGCGGGTTGGCCAGTACAAAGGTCATTGATGTAAAAACCATGGATAAAATGGCAAAACCTAAAGCTCCCGCACAGGCACGTCGAATTAAATGCGGTTCCGACTTCGCAAGCTCAAATAAGGATTGATAAATTTTTGCAATGTTTAATTGCGTGTTGGCTTGGGTGTTAGGCAACTTATGCCACATGAGCATGGCAAATAAAAGCGTGACGATACCACTACTTAAATACACCATATTCCATGACCAAAAGGTCGAAACAAAACCTGCAAATGTGCGCGATAAAATAATTCCCATGACCAAGCCACTCATGAGTTTGCCGACTGTAGCAGCACTTTGAGCGGGTGAGCTAATACTCGATGCAAAAGGAATTAAAATTTGTGCTGAGATTGCGCCAAAAGTAGCGCAAAGGGTAAAGCTATACAGCCAAATCAGCGTTGTACTCAACGATAAAAGTACTTGTGAAAGGCCCGCAAACACCATTAGGCAAACAATGAGTTTTCTTTTGTTGAGCAAATCACCCAAAGGTACAAGGAGCATCAGTCCTAAGCCATAGCCAACTTGAGCCAGTACCACAGACAAGCCCGCTTGGTCCGTACTGATTTTGAGGGTGTACTGAATAGAATAAATAAGAGGCTGATTAAAATAAGCTGATCCCGCACAAAGACCACAGGCTAAAGCCATGAGTAGTACGAATTGAGAAGACAGCTCAGTTTGAGCAAAATTGTTTGATTGATGATGCATCACTCATCCCTATGACAGCATCACGGCACTATATCGGGCGCAATCTTTGAACACAAATAAGTAAAAGCTATAGCATGATTTGTAAAATGAATAAATTCGAAAATATAAGCAAAATAGACATTCAAAATGGCAAAACAACCAGCGATTTTGGGGTCAAATTGAGTGCTTCATTAAAAATACTCCGCGAATGCTGAATAATACTATTCGAGAAATTCATTAAAATATGGCAGAATAGGCGGTTTTAAAGTTTTTAGAGGATTGGCAAGATGCGCTTTGTTGATGAAGCAGTCATTACCGTAGAGGCTGGCGACGGTGGCAATGGCGTAGCCAGTTTTCGCCGTGAAAAATTCGTACCATTTGGTGGTCCAGATGGTGGTGATGGTGGTCGAGGCGGTAGCATTTATATTCAAGCTGACGACGACACAAGCACACTCGTAGATTATCGTTATACCCGTAAATACCAAGCTGAGCGTGGTAAAAATGGTTCAGGCGCAAACTGTGCTGGCCGCGGCGGTGAATCCGTCGTACTAACAGTTCCAGTAGGAACAACAATTGTAGATACAGATTCTGGTGACATCATTGCTGACTTAGTTGAAGACGGCCAAAAAGTGATTGTTGCTCGCGGTGGTGATGGTGGTTTAGGTAATACCCACTTCAAATCATCAACTAACCGTACACCACGTCAATGCACACATGGTAATAAAGGCGAATTCCGTGAAGTTCGTCTTGAGTTAAAAGTGTTGGCAGACGTTGGTTTGTTGGGTATGCCGAATGCAGGTAAATCTACATTTATTCGTGCAGTATCAGCGGCGAAGCCAAAAGTTGCAGACTATCCGTTTACAACAATGATTCCAAACCTAGGTGTGGTCGATGCAGATAGCCACCGTTCATTTGTAATGGCCGATATTCCAGGTCTGATTGAAGGTGCAGCAGAAGGTGCAGGCTTAGGTATTCGCTTCTTGAAGCATTTGGCTCGTACACGTATTTTATTGCACATTGTCGATGTTCAGCCTATTGATGGTTCTGATCCTGTACATAATGCAAAAGCAATTTTGGGTGAACTATTAAAGTTCTCTCCAACACTGTCAAAACTTCCAGTGGTATTGGTACTCAATAAATTAGACCAACTCCCAGAAGAAAGCCGTGAAGAGTGGTGTAACCACATTCTTGAAGAATTGCAATGGACAGGCCCAGTATTTAAAACTTCAGGTTTGACCCGTGAAGGGACAAAAGATGCTGTGTATTACTTAATGGATCAAATCGAGCAGCAACAAGAACGCGAGCTTGAAGACCCTGAATATGCAGCAGAAATGAAAGCATTCCGTGATCAGCTTGAAGCTGAAACACGTGAACAAACCATCGCTGCCAAAGAAGCGTATCGTGAGATGCGTCGTCAGCAACGTCTTGCCGGTATTTTGGGTGAAGACGATGACGAAGAAGATGATGGCGAAGATCAAGCAGAGTCGTATTACGTACGTTAAGCTCTATAATTAAGAGTAACTGAGGACAAGATGATAGAAGTGGTAGATGGACAGCGTCAGCTTAAGGATTGCAAAAGAATCGTTGTTAAAATCGGATCTTCTTTACTCACAGCAAACGGAAAAGGTTTAGATCTAGAGGCAATCTCGCATTGGGCGGGGCAAATTGCAGATCTACACAATGCAGGGCACGAGATTATTCTGGTGTCTTCTGGTGCTGTGGCTGAAGGCATGGTTCGAATGAATCTAGACAGCCGACCCACAGATCTACCCAGTCTTCAGGCGTGTGCAGCCATTGGTCAAATGGGTTTAATTCATACGTGGTCTAGTGTATTAGAACAACGTTCTATTCGAACTGCGCAAGTGCTTTTAACCCATGATGACCTTGCAGATCGTCGTCGTTATTTAAACTCTTGTGATGCTTTGCAGAACTTGATCGACTGGCGTGTGATTCCAGTGATCAATGAAAATGACACAGTATCTACAGACGAAATCCGTTTTGGTGATAACGATACCTTGGCTGCTATGGTTGCGGGTCAAGTTCATGCAGACCTTTTGGTGATCCTAACGGACCAAGAAGGCATGTTTGATTCAGACCCACGTTCAAATCCTCATGCAAAACTGTTCCATACAGTACGTGCTATGGATGAGACTTTGTTTGATATGGCTGGTGGCGGTGGTAAGTTTGGTCGTGGCGGTATGCTAACCAAAGTTCGTGCTGCGCGTTTGGCTGCTAAATCAGGTTGTCCGACTGTTATTGCAAGTGGCGATAGCGATCATGTACTTTCACGCGTAATGTCGGGTGAGTTATTGGGCACGTTATTTATTACCGATAATGACCGTGTAACAGCACACCAGCAATGGTTGGCAGCACATTTGCAAACTGCAGGCCGTTTGGTGATTGACGATGGTGCTGTAAAAGCTATTCGTGATAATCACCGTAGTTTATTGCCAGTCGGGGTAAAAGCCGTTGAGGGGCATTTTGAGCGCGGTGATGTGGTGGAATGTGTGGATACACATGGCCATCGTATTGCAGTAGGGCGTGTGAATTTTAGTTCGCGTTCTGCAGAAATCGTAAAGGGCTTAGCTTCCGATAAAGTGCATCAAGTCCTTGGCGAAGCACGCTCACTGGAAATGATTCATCGCAATCATATAGCAATTTACTAATTGGCATAAAAAAACAGCTCTTAGGAGCTGTTTTTTTATGCATTCAAAATCATGATTTACGGCAGTAATATTAAATATATTTAGCACGATTTTAAAAAAGATTTATTTAATAAGGCCTTTTTCAATCAAAGGGCGAAATAATTTTTGATAGATATTCATCACCCACATCATGATTTGATCTTTATATTTATTCCATACTTTTAGGCCAGAATAGTTCACCAGCCAAGCAATAAAGAAACCGCCTAACATATCAATTGGGAAATGTACGCCTACATAAACCCGTGACCAAGCCACGAGCCATGCCACAGCAATTAAAAAGCGCCCAATGTCTCGACGCTCAGAGAAGTAATAAGAAAAGGCAATGCCACTAAAAATACTCATGTGATTGCTTGGGAAAGAGCCAGTAGGTGAGTGTTCAATTAGAGTTTGGCCAACGTCCATGACAAAGGGACGAGGAGTATTGAAAACTAAGGAGAGCGTTTCACCTAGTACTAGAGTAATTGCGGTAAAAATAAATGCTTTTAAAATAGATTTTTTAGTTTCGAAGCTACCGCGTAGCCAACAAAAAATAAAAATGAAAAGCATGAGGTAAATAAGATCATGTGCAACAAAAATAGCATAGTTCATCATGCCATTAGAGGCTTGATCAGGCACATTAAGTATCTGATACAGCCATAAATTTAAGTGTTCGATTGAAATTGGCATATTAAAAAAATAAAGAAAAAAATATGCGACAAAATTTAGCAAATTTATGCAAAAACTATGTAATAAAAATGCAAAAAATGAAGAGACTATTTCAAATGAAATTTAGCCCGCAGTTTTAAGCTACGGGCTAAAAAATTTCTCTCATATTCAAGTTTTTGAATGCAGGAGATGTATATAAAGGACGAGGCTATTTCAATTGAATGCTACCTGATGCATTGACGCTAATTTTAGATTCGCCTCCAGCCATTTGCTGATCTGCAATTTCGAGCGGGGCAGACGCGACTTTCATCATGGCCATACGTGGTACAGGTTGATTCGAGTAATTGCTGGTATTTAAGTTAAGGTTAACTAGGTTGTAGCCACCTTTATTCCAAGCCTGAGCTAAAGTTTGAGCACGTTGCTGAAAGTTTTTAGAGGCTTCTACCACCAGTTCATTTTCAACTTTTTTACGCTGTGCATCGGAGACTGTAAAGTTGATGGATTGGGTTTGGAAGTTTTGTTGTAATTCACTAATTAACTGACTTGCACTTTTGAAGTCTGTACTTTCAATACGGATTTCGGCACGGCCACGCCATTCTTTTAATTTCTGATTGTCATTGTCATAAATTGGGTATGTGCTTTGTGAGCCTGTTTCAATTTTGACACTTGGATATTTTTTAGCAGTTTGTACTGCTTGGGACATAAGTTGGTTAATTTGATTGGCCAATTCAGTCGGTTGTTTGTTGGATTTTTCAATATACAACACAGCATTCATTTCATCATTTGTGACTTGACGCGTCGCTTCGGCCTGAATATTAATCACATTGTAATTCATGCTTTCGCTCGTTTGAGCAAAGGCTGTAGTGCTTAATGCTAAACCCAGTAGAAGGGCGCTATAAGAAAAGGTACGCATAATTTAACCTTTTGTATAAAATTCAATCTTTAAGAGTTATTTCAGATACTAAGCCCGAATCATGGTTTATTTTAGAAAATATTGTGATGACTTTGTAAAAATATATATCTATTTTAAATGGTTTGATATTTGAAAAATATATTGAAAACAAAGTGTTGTTTGGATTGAAATGGCAAAGCTTGCTCTTGTTGATGGTGGCTTTAAAAAACAACGAAAACATACTATTTTCTTTCGTCTGTCACAATGTAAGATGATAATTCATTCTAACGGTCGGATTGATCCCTTTTTTCAATTAGGAAACTAGATATTTGGTTCGAAAAGTTATTTATTTTCTTGAAAAAGTCTGTATCATCCGCCTCCTAGTTAGCCCATACTCAAAGAGTTTTTTTAAGCTAACTAGAAACTCATAAAGCACCGAGTCAAAGGACCGCAAGTCACCCGACTTATTTCTTTCAACCCATATCAGAGATGGTAATTCGATATGAGCGTTTCTTCTGTAAACCCTGCCGCTAATTCTACTAACGAATACTATTTGACTCGCCAAAGCCAGATGGAATCCAATGTTCGTAGCTATCCGCGTAAACTTCCACTTGCGATAGCAAAAGCTTTAGGCTGTTGGGTTACTGATGTTGAAGGTACAGAGTACCTCGATTGTTTAGCTGGGGCAGGAACATTGGCACTAGGCCATAACCATCCTGCGGTAATTCAAAGTATCCACGATACACTTGCAAGTGGTCTCCCATTGCATACTTTGGATTTAACAACGCCTTTAAAAGATGCATTTACTGAAGCATTACTTGAGCAATTACCTGGTGGTAAAGAAGAGTACTGCTTACAGTTCTGTGGCCCATCTGGTGCAGATGGTACAGAAGCAGCAATTAAATTAGCAAAAACTTACACTGGTCGTAGTTCAGTAATCAGCTTCTCAGGTGGTTACCATGGTATGACTCACGGTTCTTTAGCAATGACAGGTAACTTGTCTGCGAAGAATGCTGTGAATGGCTTAATGCCAGGTGTTCAATTTATGCCGTATCCGCATGAATACCGTTGCCCATTAGGCATTGGTGGTGAAGCGGGTGTAGACGCATTAACGTATTATTTCGAAAACTTCATTGAAGACGTAGAAAGTGGTGTAACGAAACCTGCAGCTGTAATCTTGGAAGCAATCCAAGGCGAAGGCGGTGTAGTGACTGCACCTGTAAAATGGTTAAAGAAAATCCGCGAAGTGACTGAAAAGCACAACATCGTGTTGATTCTTGATGAAGTACAAGCGGGCTTTGCACGTTCAGGTAAAATGTTTGCCTTTGAACATGCAGGTATTGAGCCAGACGTCATTGTAATGTCTAAAGCGGTAGGTGGTAGCTTACCACTTGCAGTATTGGGCATTAAACGTAAGTTTGACGCATGGCAACCAGCGGGTCACACGGGTACATTCCGTGGCAACCAACTTGCTATGGGTACTGGTCTTGCAACAATCAAAACCATCAAAGAGCAAAATCTTGCGCAAAATGCACAAGAGCGTGGTGACTTCTTACAAGCTGAAATTAAAAAATTAGCGGTAGAATTCCCATGTATCGGTAACGTACGTGGCCGTGGTTTGATGATTGGTGTTGAAATTGTTGATGAACGTCAAAAAGCAGATCACATGGGTTCTTTACCAGGTGATTCTCAATTGGCAGCAGCAATTCAAGCAGCATGTTTCAACAACAAATTGTTGTTAGAAAAAGGTGGTCGTAACGGTACTGTCATTCGTTTACTTTGCCCATTGATCATCAATCAAGCTGAATGTATTGAGGTGATCGTTCGCTTCAAGAAAGCACTTGCTGAAGCACTAGTTGCAACTCGAGGCGCATAAGTCATGGTAGATTTTGCAGAACATCGTAAAGCGTTATTCTGCAATGATGCACAATCCATTGCTGACTATCAGTCAGTAATGGGCGAAGCGGTTAAAGCCGTTTCTGCATGGTTGCAAAATGACAAAATGTACACCGGCGGTAGCATTAAAGAGCTTCGTAGTGCAATTGCGTTCAACCCTTCAAAAGAAGGTATGGGTGTACAAAAATCACTAGACCGTATGGTTGAGCTTTTCTTAAATAAAAGCTTAAAAGTACATCACCCGCATTCTTTAGCGCATTTGCATTGCCCAACAATGGTAACAAGCCAAATCGCTGAAGTGTTAATTAACGCGACTAACCAATCTATGGACTCTTGGGATCAAAGCCCTGCTGGTTCATTGATGGAAGTTCAGTTAATTGACTGGCTTCGCCAAAAAGTTGGCTATGGTGCAGGTCAAGCAGGTGTATTCACCTCTGGCGGTACGCAGTCTAACTTGATGGGCGTTTTGCTTGCACGTGATGCATGTATTGCTAAAAACTGGAAAGACGAAAACGGTAACCCGTGGTCTGTTCAGCGTGATGGCGTACCTGCGGAAGCAATGCGTAACGTAAAAGTGATCTGTTCTGAAAATGCACATTTCTCTGTGCAAAAGAACATGGCCATGATGGGTATGGGTTTCCAATCTGTTGTCACTGTTCCTGTAGATGCAAATGCACGCATGGACATGGACGCGCTTGAGAAAACCATGGCGCACCTTCGCGCGACGGGCAAAATCGTAGCATGTGTAGTTGCAACTGCGGGTACAACCGATGCAGGCGCAATTGACCCATTGAAAGAAGTGCGTGCGATCACCAACAAATATGGCGCGTGGATGCATATCGACGCAGCATGGGGCGGTGCACTGATTCTTTCAAATGACTATCGTTCAATGTTAGATGGTATTGAACTGTCTGACTCGGTAACGCTTGATTTCCATAAGCATTACTTCCAAACGATTTCATGTGGCGCATTCTTGCTTAAAGATGAAGCGAACTATCGTTTCATGCATTATGAAGCTGAGTACTTAAACTCTGCTTATGATGAAGAGCATGGCGTTCCGAACTTAGTATCTAAGTCACTTCAAACAACTCGCCGTTTCGATGCGTTGAAGTTGTGGATGACAGTTGAAGCGCTAGGTGAAGAGCTTTACGGTTCGATGATCGATCACGGTGTAGGGCTTACACGTGATGTTGCAGATTATATTACTGCAACTGACGGTCTAGAAATGCTGGTTGATCCTCAATTTGCATCGGTATTGTTCCGTGTAGTGCCAGCAGGCTACCCTGTTGAATTGTTAGATACATTGAACCAAAACGTAGCAGACGAATTGTTTGCGCGTGGTGAAGCGAATATTGGTGTAACTAAAGTAGGTCAAGTTCAATCATTGAAAATGACGACTTTAAGCCCAGTAGCGACGTTAGACAACGTGAAGAATTTGCTTGCTCTTGTGCTTGCAGAAGCGGATCGTATCAAAGGCCCAATCGCTGATGGTACATATACACCTGCAATTGACTAATTGTCGTTTTGCAGTTGTAGAAGAAGGAGCTCATTTGAGCTCCTTTTTTTTGTCTAAATGAAAAAACAGTTAATGATTTTACAGCCACAATTTTTCATTGAGTGATGATATTTTACTGTGTAGGCAGATTGTTACTTTGAAGGATCAAAGTAACCAAAATCCTTGTAAGGCAAAAGGTACATCCATGTGACCTTTACCTTACGGCGACATCCATGTCGCCAGTCACGATAGTCATGTATGGGTGAGAGTTTCACGGGCGAGGTGGTACTATGCGTAGCGTAGGTTACTTCTCCTTTTGGAAAGAGCGTAGTAAGGGAAGATCATGAATTTCATCGATGATTCACGGCTATACATGCTTAAAAATAGATGATATTGCTTATGCCGCAAACAATGGACTAAACCCCTTCTTACGCAATAACTTGCGGTACATGCTCGAACTGCGGTCTGCTGGGAAGTGCGCTTCAATGCTTAAATCCAAAGGCAAATATTCCGGCTTTTGTGATTCCGAGACTAATCGGTCTTCCTCAAATATTTTTAGGTTAAAGTCGTAAGCATCTTCAATAGGCAAGTCTTTGTCATAATTACGGCAGATAGGCGCAAATAAGCGTGTCGAGCGGGCAGTCATCGGCGATGCTGCATTCATAATCACTTGCTTACTATCGTTTGGAAAATGAATCGTTAAGGTTGCAGTAAACGGCAGATGAATTTCAAAATGACGCAACCATTGAAAGCCATCTTTGCCACGCTGCTCTAAACCAATGGGATAGCGTCCAACACTGCTCCAGTAATCTGCATTAAATCCTGTTTCTGTCTCAATAGTTTTATAGTCGGGCACTTCTACATTTTCAGGGTCGCCAAACGTATCGGGATGCACCCATGCAAAATGCGCAACATCAATGAAGCCTTCGAGCTGTCGGCCTGCAAAACACTGAAAATCTACAGCTGGGCACACCAGTTGTTGAAAGTCTGCATCCTCCCAATGAGGCATGACTGGAATGTTTGGCTCAGCTTCAGGATTGGCCGTTAAATTACACCAGACCAAACCATAGCGTTCGACTGCGGCATAAGTCCGTAAGTTAAAGCGCGGAGAAATTTTATGATCAGGATGGGCTGGAATGCGATTACAATGGCCATGTTCACCAAAACGTAAACCATGATAGCGACAAACCACACCTTGCCCATCATTTTTACCTAAGCTGAGCGGAACACCGCGGTGCGGGCAAGCATCTTTAGCGACAATGAGCTGATCGTTCATTTTATAAATCACCAAAGGCATGTCCAATAGCATCGTGCCATAAGGTTGCTCTGTAATGTCTCGCGCAAGTGCGATTGGATACCAATATTCAGCGAGTAAATGCCAGTCATGTTCTTCAAATGTCATGTGTACTGGCAAATCAGGATTAAAGGTCGCAATGGTTTTGCTGTTCATTTTTCTGTCATCAAGCTGGCTTTTTTAGAATATAGGTCAAGCTTGTGTTTAGATAAATTTCAATTATTGGAATGAAGTATGTGGTAAATCAGAACACTGCACTTTGACGATGAGTATAGTGACTGATGTAGCGTTGAGATTTAGGGAGGCAAAGTAGCTTGCTGTGTCATTAAAAGATGACATCCTGCTGAAGTGTTACCAAAATATATAAAAAACTGTGCTAAGAATATATTTGGTAAAATTAACTTACATATTGAATTTTAAAGAAAATTATTTAAATCAAAGCCTAGTGGTCAATTATCATCAAAGCGTCATAAAGTTGTAACTTAGTTGTCATATTCTAAAATCAAAATGCAGTTATCCAAATAAGTACAAAACTTAATAACAAAGTGGCGTACTCCAAAAATGCATCAACTGAGAGAGATGAGAATGCGCTTCAATAATATCGCACTTGCATTGGCACTAACTGGCGCGGCTGTAGCAACAACTGCAAACGCTGCGCGTGACACGATTCAAATCGCTGGTTCTTCTACAGTTTTACCGTATGCAAGTATTGCAGCGGAAGAATTTGGCAACACATTCCCACAATTTAAAACACCAGTTGTTGGTTCTGGCGGTACTTCAGGTGGTTTGAAACAATTCTGTAATGGTGTGGGTGATAATACAATTGATATCGCAAACGCATCACGCAAAATTAAAGATACTGAATTAGCTGCTTGTAAAAAAGCTGGTGTAAATCAAGTATTAGAAATCAAAATTGGTTATGACGGCATTGTATTCGCATCTAACTCACATAAAGCTGCCTATAAATTACGTCCACAGCATGTATTTGCAGCTTTAGCCGCAGAGCTTCCTGCTAATGGCAAAATGATTCCTAACCCGTACACACGTTGGAATCAAATTGATAAATCTTTACCAAATGAACCGATCACTTTAGTGATTCCTGCATCTAACCACGGTACACGTGAAGTGTTCCAAGAGAAAATGGTTGATGCTGGCTGTGAAACTTATGAAGCTTTCGCAAAATTAGATAAAGACGCGCAGAAAAAAGCATGTTCTAACTTCCGTAAAGACGGCAGGGTCATTGAAATTGCTGGCGATTACACAGAAACATTAGCACGTTTGAAAACATCTCCAAGTGCAGTGGGTGTATTTGGTTTAGGTTTCTATGACCAAAACCGTGACAAGCTACGTGTTGCAACAGTAAACAATGTTGTACCTTCTGAGAAAACGATTCTAAACGGTTCTTACCCAGTATCTCGTCCATTGTTCTTCTACGTGAAAGGCGAGCACCTAAAAGCAATTAAAGGCTTAAAAGAATACACAGAATTCTTTATTAGCAAAAAAGTAACAGGCAAAGGCTCTAAGTTAGAAAAAGCTGGCTTAATTTCAATGTCTGACAAAGAACGTGCAAAAGTACTTGCTGACTTTAAAGCAGGTAAAGCGGTTAAGTAATTGAAAGACCATTTGCTGATGGCAGGGAAACCTGTCATTGGCTTTTTGCAAATACATTTTTTTCAAATAATGAAAATTGAAAAAATGGTGGAGAGTACATGAATCTACTGCTTATAGGGGTGCTACTGGCAATTGTAGCAATAGCCTATCAGGTTGGTTTAACCAAAAGCCGTAACTTGGCTGGCAAGGGAAATAATTCGGCAATGCTGCATTCGCGTCCAGGCTATTATGGCGCGTTGGTTGCACTTTGGTGTGGTATCCCAGCTTTTTTAATTTTGATTGTTTGGAATATTGTTGAACCTAGCATTTTTAAGCATGTAGTGCTAAGCAATGTGCCTGAGCAAATTAAAGCCACTATGGATCCAGCAAGTATTAGTGTGCTGATTGATCGTGTACAAGCGATTGCTTCGGGCTTTGGTGTGAGTGATACGCCTGCTCAATATGAAATAGCAGCTGCAGAACATTTAAAACACGTGGAGTCGATCGGCT
The DNA here is from genome assembly GCF_003419885.1 of Acinetobacter sp. SWAC5. Lineage (NCBI taxonomy): Bacteria > Pseudomonadati > Pseudomonadota > Gammaproteobacteria > Moraxellales > Moraxellaceae > Acinetobacter > Acinetobacter sp. SWAC5. Next base: position 54,477 of record NZ_QUWR01000009.1, on the reverse strand, counting down.
CTTTTGCAAAATTGGCCGTGGTCCTGTGTAGTGCGCTATTAGGATTGGTCTGGGCGAAGCGTCGTGTTGCATCGCAATTTCGTGCACGTAACCAAGTCGAAAAAGTACTGAATATTGGCTTAGCACTATGTTCGGGCGTGGCAATTTTAACAACGGTCGGCATTGTAATGTCGATGTTTAGCGAAGCAATGCGCTTTTTTAGTTTTGTGAGCCCAATGGATTTCTTCTTTGGTACGGTATGGAATCCAGGCTTTAGTACCTCGGGTAATGCCGAAGGCAGTTATGGTTTATTGCCATTGCTGTGGGGTACGTTGATGGTCAGTGGTATTGCATTACTTGTTGCAGTACCAGTTGGTTTGATGATTGCTATTTACTTAGCCGAATATGCTAAACCGAGTTTTAGAGCTTGGGCAAAACCAGCAATTGAAGTATTAGCGGGTATTCCAACCATCGTCTACGGTGTGTTTGCACTAATGATTATTGGCCCATTTATTAAACAAATGGGGGCTTATATCGGCTTAGACATTAATGCTACGAGTGCGCTTACCGCGGGTTTCGTCATGGGCATTATGATTATTCCTTTTGTGTCTTCACTTTCAGACGACATTATTACTCAAGTACCTCGTGCACTGCGTGATGGTTCATTGGGTTTAGGGGCAACCAAATCTGAAACCATCCGCCAAGTGGTACTTCCAGCAGCATTGCCGGGCATCATTGGGGCATTCTTATTGGCCGCTTCACGTGCGATTGGTGAAACCATGATTGTGGTATTGGCTGCAGGTAATAGCCCACTTCTCCATGTGAACCCTTTAGAAGCAGTATCAACAGTGACGATTACCATTGTGAATCAGTTAACGGGCGATACAGATTTTGCTAGTCCGCAGGCGTTGGTGGCATTCGCATTGGGTTTAACCTTATTTGTGATTACCTTGGGTCTCAACATTGTTGCACTGTATATCGTGCGCAAATACCGTGAGCAATACGAATAATGAGTACTTCAAATACATCTTCTATGGATCAGGCATTGGATCCACGTGTTGCAGCAGAGCAACGAGAAAAGCGTAAAAAAATTATCGAAAGTTCTTTGTCAAAGCGTCATCGTAAAGAAAAAGCATTTCGTATCTTTGGCTTTTCAGCGGTCATTACGGGCTTGTGTTTTGTTGTCTTGTTATTTGGAAGTATCTTAATTAAAGGTCTTCCAGCATTTTGGCAAAGCTCGATGAATGTGCCTGTCTATTTTGATCCAACGATTATTACAGCAGGACCTAAGCCAGTTCAAAAAACGGGTGAAGCGCCAGCACATTATCAAGAACGCTATATTGCATGGCAAACTGAAATGGGCATGGTGGATTGGGATGCGCTGATCGTTAACGGCCTTATTTCAAAAGACAAAGCGCTTGAAGCAAAACGTGACGATTTAACGAGTTTATATACCAGTTCAGAAGCTTATCGTTTACGCGATATGGTCTTTGCGGATCCATCTTTGGTGGGTAAAAAAGAAGACCTGAAAATTTTAGCTGATGCGAATGTGGATGTATGGTTGGCGGGGAATATCAATCGTTCATTGCCAGATGATCAACAACAGTTGAGCCCAGAAATACGTCAATTGGCAGACCAGTTAAAAGCGCAAGGGATTATTAGCAATACGTTTAACACCAATATTTTCACCAGCCCAGACTCACGTAGTTCACCTGCAACCTCGGGCTTGGCGGGTGCATTTATGGGCTCGTTATTCATGATGCTCATTGTGATTGTGATCTCAATTCCAATTGGTGTTGCTTCGGCAATTTACCTCGAAGAGTTTGCACCTAAAAACTGGATCACAGACGTGATTGAAGTGAATATTAATAACTTGGCTGCAGTTCCATCGATTGTATTTGGTTTGCTGGGTGCTTCAATTTTCATCGGTTGGTTACATTTACCTCTATCTGCACCGTTGGTAGGTGGTTTGGTTTTAAGCTTAATGACACTTCCGACAGTCATTATTACTACACGTGCATCACTTAAAGCTGTGCCACCTTCAATTCGTCAAGCCGCTTTGGGTTTGGGTGCATCACGCTTACAAACCGTATTCCACCATGTATTGCCTTTGGCCTTACCTGGGATTTTAACAGGTGCAATTATTGGTGTGGCGCAAGCACTGGGTGAGACCGCACCGCTGCTATTAATTGGTATGAGTGCATTTGTAGCCAGTGTACCTGCAACACCATTGGATCAATCTTCAGCATTACCTGTGCAAATCTTTTTATGGCAGGGTAATGAAATGCGTAACTTCTTTGAGGGCAGAACAGCAGCAGCCATTATTGTACTGTTGGCACTCATGATTGGCTTAAATAGCTTGGCTATTTGGTTACGAAAGAAATTTGAAGTTCGTTGGTAATAGGATTAAAACATGAATACAGCAACGGCAACATCTACAACGAATTCCTCAAATCAGGATAAGTCAGTGAATCAAAACGAAACGCAATTTACGTCTGATGACGCAGTCGCTCAAGCTCCTGCAACGTCTTTTGTCTCTCAATTTGATACGCAAGCTTCTGCAAAAAAAGATGCAAAGAGTGCAAATGTAAAATTGAGCACAACAGATGTGCATGTTTATTATGATGAAGCTGAAGCAATTAAAGGCATTGATCTCAATATTTATGAAAATGAAGTGATTGCTTTTATTGGTCCATCAGGCTGTGGTAAGTCTACATTTTTACGTACCTTAAACCGTATGAATGACACGATTGATAGCTGTCGTGTAACGGGTAAGGTGATGCTGGACAACCAAGACATTTATGATCCGAATTTGGACGTGGTGTTACTACGTGCTCAAGTCGGTATGGTTTTCCAAAAGCCAAACCCATTTCCAAAGTCAATTTTTGATAACGTGGCATACGGTCCAAAATTACATGGCCTAGCACGTGATAAATACGACATGGAAGAAATTGTAGAAAATAGTTTACGTAAAGCTGGCTTATGGGACGAAGTAAAAGATCGTCTTAGCCAGCCTGGTACAGGCTTATCTGGCGGTCAGCAACAACGTTTATGTATTGCGCGTACGATTGCGGTTTCACCTGAAGTGATTTTAATGGATGAGCCATGTTCTGCACTCGACCCAATTGCAACGGCTAAAGTCGAAGAGTTAATTTCAGAGCTTTCTACACAATACACCATTGCGATTGTGACACACTCAATGCAACAGGCAGCACGCGTATCAGACCGTACTGCATACTTCCATTTGGGTGACTTGATTGAAGTAAACTCAACCGAAAAAGTATTTACGCAACCGGACCATCAGTTAACTGAAGCTTATATTACCGGCCGTTTCGGTTAATTTGGATTATTTAAAATTTTTTAAAAACAGAGTCTTAGGGCTCTGTTTTTTTTGTTATGCTGATTGCTTAATATTTAAGATATGAACATGAATATAAAGCAATATGAAATATTCCAACCAACAAGCATTGGCTGAAGAGATTCAAGCTTCAGTGAATAAAGCTTTATTTGGTACAGTACATTTTGGCAAACTCTATGCTTCCCTGGTGGTCATGATGAGCTTGATCGTAGCGATGTTTATACCGCATGAAGGTTTATTTGCCACATCCCAAAGTACGGGTATGACCAATTATCACCGCTGGTTATATGATGTTTATGTGATTAGCTCATGTATTACAGGCGTGGTGATTTTTTTGCGTTTACAGCACAAAAAACATGATGTGAAATTTCGTCGTCTATGGCACTGCGCCACTAAAATCAGTGCAGAAGAGCGGTTTAGAGAATATCAATATGCACAATCGCAGTCGAAAGTGACGATCCTATATTCAAGTAAAATCTTATTTTACGCAGTGTTATTAGGGTTTACGGTTGGCGTGATTGCAATGTATGTATGGATGACACCATTTGCAGGAGCCTACAAATCATCATTTTGGATTTTGGCATGGTGGCCTATTAACGCTCTAATTATATGGGCATTATATTGTTGTCAAAGTTATCTTTTCTTAAGGCTTTTTTCTACGGAAGATATGCATAAGCATTTTCTAAAATTAAAACGCGAAGCACAAAGACAGGCCAAGAAAAGCATGCTCCAAAAGGATAGCTCCGAAGAACAGGTCTAGCACTGACTGTGTAAGTTCAATATATCTAAAAGATATTTTTAATTGGGTCGGTTGGGGGCTAAATAATGCAGTGGAACATTTTGAACACGATGATTTAGGCTTATGTTGTGATTGGAATAATTTAATACTTAAAAAATTTGAAATTTTTTTAATAAAATTATGATATACAAATATTTATTTATACCATTTGTTGTATTGTGACGTTTTTAAACATGGCATAAGAAGCGCATGACTCCAGATAAACAGCAAGCTGAATTATTAAAACAGACGCAAAAGAAATATTTCAGAGCTGTTTTTGGGACAGCTTATATTGCACATGCTGTTGCGATATTTATGGTTGCAGTCAGCCTGATTTTAGTTGTTTTTGTGCCTCATGATGGATTATTTGCAACGGCATCCAGTGCGGGTATGAGTAATTATCACCGCTGGTTGTACGATGTATTTGTGATCGCCATTATTATCATGGGGCCCGTACTTTATATTTTAATTCATCGTCAGTTCGAGCAAGGCGAAGGGCGACAAGCATGGCGTGAATATACGCGGGCACATGCGCAGTTTAAAATGAACAGATTTCTAAAAGCAGAAGCGCAGGGTAAAAAGGCATTGCTAGACAGTTGGCTTTCGGAAGGACTGGTTTGCATGATAATGATTGTAGTTTTAATCCTGATGTATTCAGTTTTGACCCCGAACGAGTCGAGTCATCGCGGTTATTTTTGGATTCAAACATGGTGGCCGATCAATGCCGCACTCATTGGGGTATTTTACTATATGATCTTTTGCTTATATGTTCGGTTATTTGCTGTGACAGAGGTTGACCGTCAAGATAAGTTGTTGCATGTTCAGGCAGAGCGAGCATTACGTAAAGCACTCGAAAAAGATGAACAACAAGTTGCGGAAGATGTCTAAGTTTGAGCCAGCAAGTGTGCTTTAAAATAGCAAGTATCGAGAAAAAGGTGTAATTCGCAAAAATGCTATTGAAAAAACATACAATTGGCCTAATCTAAAAATATAAGCCTCGTGCCGATTTGAGAAAAGAAAATATTATGTTATTTCATACATCTAAACTGCCTGCAGAAATTCGCATCAGTCATTTGAATGCGCGTATTAATGAACAAAGAAAAAAAATTGCGCAAACTACTGCTTCAAAATTTGAGCTCTTGCAATTGACACAGCAACTGTCAAAAGAAGCGCGTGCACGTAAAAAGACCAATGAAAAAATTTATGTCTTAGATTTTAATGGCGATACAGCTGCATCTGCTGTTGCGAGTTTACGTGAAGAAATTACTTTAATTTTAGCCACTGCAAAAGCAGGGCGTGACCGTGTCGTGCTTCGTTTAGAAAGCCCTGGAGGCATGGTTCATGGCTATGGTTTGGCTGCTGCGCAACTTGTTCGCCTACGTGACGCAGGTTTCCATTTAACTATTTGTGTAGATAAAGTGGCTGCCAGCGGTGGCTATATGATGGCATGTATTGCATCTGAAATTGTATCTGCGCCGTTTGCAGTTGTCGGTTCAATTGGTGTGGTTGCACAAGTGCCGAACTTCAACCGCTTGCTAAAAGAAAAGCATATCGACTTTGAGTTATATACAGCTGGCCAATTCAAACGTACTGTCACCATGTTTGGTGAAAATACCGCTGAAGGCAAAGCCAAGTTTGAAGAAGAATTGCAACAAACGCATAACTTATTCAAACACTTTGTGGAAAAATACCGTCCGCAATTGAATGTAGAAAAAGTGGCAACTGGCGAGCATTGGTATGGCCAAGATGCAATTGATCTGAATTTGGTGGATCAACTTAAAACATCAGATGAATACTTATTAGGCTTATTACCACAGCATGATGTGTACCTGATCCAGACACGTAAAAAACCGACTTTGGGTGAAAAACTAGGCTTGCAGGCAGCGCAAATGGCAGATTCATTGGTGCCTGCGGTAATGTCTAAAGTGATGGAGTCATTCAGTAAAGCCAATTCGAGTCTGGTGCAGTTGCGTGATCCAAAACTCTAAAATTGTTTTGGTTATGATGTATTTAAAGCTCACTTTGGTGGGCTTTTTTTATGGAAAGATAAACGAATGTGGTAGATTGCTCTTTAAGTGAAATATCGACTGGAATCATGTCTAATTTTTTGATTATTTTAGGGTTAATTTTATTTTTCTTTTGTTTCTTTGGATTTATTGCAAGCTTAGTGGTGTATTTGCCCAAAGCCGAAAAAGAAGGGGAAAAATGGGCAGTCTTTCCCTTTGTGGTGATGGGCTTAATGTTGGTGTTTGGGGGAGTGTCTTATCATGTTGGCATGTCGATGAAAAAAGAAAAGCCCATGGTACTTTCAAAAGCATGTGCTGTCGTAGTGGGCTATAAGCATTATGAGAACTGTAGTGGTAGAGCTCAGGCGCGTTGCAATCCCTATGAAAAAATTTTATTAAAATTTGAAGGTTCAGCCTATACCCGCGATATGCGCTTTGATGCGGGTTTGGCGCGTAAGCAAGTGAATGAAAGAGTATGTTTCCGCTTTTATGACCGCTTTAAATATTCACATTTAAAAAGTTCAAACATTGTTGAGTGGCTCGCGCCATAGCAGCTCATTTAGAGGGGAATCATGTTTGGCATGATGGTTTTTATGGGTTTGCTGACTTTGGTGATCGTCCCATTTATGACGGTTATTTTTATTGTGCCCAAATTAAAGGATAAAAATCATCGGGATACTTATCCATATTATGCTGTGTTGCCGGGTTGTTTAATTTTAGCTTTAGCTGCGTATTTAAAAGAAGAAAAAGTAATTTTACCGTCACAGGCATGCGGTGTTGTGCAGTTTTATAAGACCTATTCAACTAAGAATGATCATTTTGAGCGAATTACGATTCTATTTGATGGCCGAAAATATAATCGACATTTACGCTTTGATGACAATATGAGTCGTAAAGATAAAGGTACTTATGTCTGTTTTGAATATTTGGATAAATTTGCATACCCAGATTTGGCTGAATCTAAAATTTTTAAATGGGTTGATCGCTAATTTGCTCTATTATTGCGGGTTGAGGAAATTGCACACATGATGACACTGCTGTTTATTTTAGCTGGCGTCATTTGCTTCATAGTTTGGCCTTGGCTGTATCTGCTACATTTTCGTAGCGTGGAAACTCAGACCTTAAAACAGTATGTGTTGTTGTTTGGCCCAGCAGCGACGTTGCTGGCAGGCTATATTTATTATTCATCACAGCAGACCGATATTCGCTCTGAAGCTTGTGGCACAGTTGTGGCTTATCAGCGTTATATGAGCAGTGGCAATAAAAACAAAAGACAGCCTTTTGAGCGGGTTGAAATTTTAGTGAATCATGCAAAATTTACACGGCATTTACGCATAGATGATGAGCTGCAAAAAATGCCAGTGGACGCAAAAGTTTGCTTTAAATATTATGACCGAAAATTGAATCCGCACATGTCAGATTCAATTTTAATTGATTGGACTACATAAATGTTTAGCTTAAATGCCTGAGGACATCTGTTTAACTTTCTTCAATAGATTTTGATTTGATTAAACACATAGCGCCAGTGATCATTGCTCCCAGTGTTGCCAGCAACATATCTTTATGCGCATCCCACATGTCGCCTTGTTGGCCGTTATAGTTTTCTGCTTCTTCAGGAGAGAGTCCGATTGCAATCAGCCACTCAATCCATTCATAAAACAGGCTGGTAGCCATTACAAATTGAATGACCAATACATACAGCGTAAATGGTTTGAGTGAGGGCAACCAAACCTGAAATAAGCGAAGAAACAGCGGATAGAGCAATAAGCCGTATGCCAAATGCACCAAGCGATCATACATATTACGTGACCAACCCATAGTTTGATCGAGCTTGAAGCCAAAGAGTGTTTGCGTCCAATCACTATAAGGCACATAAGAATACAGATAATGTGCGCCAAGAATGTGAATGAGTAAAAAGCCGATGTAGAGTGCGAAGCTATAAAAGCTTAGGCCAACTTTGTAGAAGCATAAAAACAGTAAGCCAAGCATGAGTACTGTGCCGACCTGATGCAGTAAGTAAGGTGCAAACTCTAAGGGATCAATGCTCGCCAACACGATAGCGATCAGCAAAATGCTCAGCATGATCCAATGTTTAAGCTGTAGTTTTGTTTCAATCATTTTTGTTATTCGTGAAAAGTTAAAAGAGAAGCTAAATTTTACGGTTTGAGTTTAATGTGAAACTGAGTTTTTAGCATTGAATTTTGTTAAACAGGTTTTAGTCTTTTCTCTTGTGAAAGGGGCGACGTACTTTATGCTTATGAGAAGAAACTGCGATGATGACATCCTGAGTGAGTATGTCGAATTGGCAATTTAGCGCTTGAATCCGTTACACTTAGCGACTGTATTTTAAATTGATTCGAGACAGCGCATGGCGGTTGTAGAAGCATTTGTTGCACAACAAAATTGCTATTTTAACTATGAATTTGAAGAACTAAACCAGTTAAATGGTGATTTCCCAGAAGAGTTGTCTGTCTCTTTGCGTGGTATGTTGTATCGCCATGAAATTCAGTATCCAAATGCAACGTATTATATTTACTTTAGCGACTTACTTACTGGCTGTGAATTACAATGTATGAAGGATGATTGGGCGAAGTATTGTCCTGTGGAATAAAAATTCTCTCTCCTTGTAGGAGATGAGAAACACTGTTTCGCAAGGGAGCGGTTAAAGTCCTCATCCACCTGCAGCGCAATACTCTTCATTCTAAGGGCAGAAGAAGCTTTTAGTGGTGATTTCGACAAGCCTATGTTGAATAAAAAAAGCGAAGCCTGAGCTTCGCTTTTTTTACTTTAAGCTAAATTAGATTTTAGCAATCAAGTCTTTGATTTGTTTTGCTTGTTCTGCTGCATTACCTGTGTAAGTTGCAGGAGTCATTTCTGCAAGGCGCGCACGATCTTCAGCAGGAACTGCAGAAAGTTCGTTACCGTTGACGAAATCAACCATCATGTCACGTGTCATTGCTTGACCGCGAGTAAGGGCTTTTAGTTTTTCGTATGGTTTTTCAACGTTGTAACGGCGCATAACAGTTTGAATTGGTTCAGCAAGAACTTCTTGAGCGTGGTCAAGATCTTCAAGAATACGTGCAGCATTCAATTCAAGTTTACCAATACCTTTTAAGCAAGCTTCAAAAGCGATTAAGCTTTGCGCCAAACCAACACCCATGTTACGAAGAACTGTAGAGTCAGTTAAGTCACGTTGCCAGCGAGAAATAGGAAGTTTTTCGCCAAGGTGAGCCAATACTGCATTTGCAATACCCAAGTTACCTTCAGAGTTTTCGAAGTCAATTGGGTTAACTTTATGCGGCATAGTTGAAGAACCCACTTCACCTTCTTTCAAACGCTGTTTGAAGAAACCAAGCGAGATGTAGCCCCAAACGTCACGGTTAAAGTCAATTAACACAGTGTTGAAACGGCGCAGTGCATCGAACATTTCTGCGATGTAGTCGTGCGGCTCAATTTGAGTTGTGTACGGGTTGAATGTTAAACCTAGTGATTCAACAAATGCTTGCGAGTGAGCAGGCCAGTTGATTTCTGGGTAAGCAGAGTAGTGCGCATTGTAGTTACCTACAGCACCGTTAATTTTACCTAGAAGTTCAACATTGTTGAATTGTTTGATTTGGCGAGCAAGGCGGTAAGCCACGTTTGCCATTTCTTTACCCAAAGTTGTCGGGCTTGCAGTTTGACCGTGTGTACGAGACAACATTGGTTGTTCAGCGTGAGTTTCAGCCAAAGCAGCAATCGCATCTACGATTTGTTGCATAGATTCAACCAGTACTGCACGACCGTTTTTCAGCATTAACGCATGAGACAAGTTGTTGATGTCTTCAGAAGTACATGCAAAGTGAATGAATTCACCCGCATTTTTAAGTTCTGCGATGTCAGCAATTTGTTCTTTTAGGAAGTACTCAACGGCTTTAACGTCGTGGTTGGTTGTACGTTCGATTTCTTTAATGCGGTTTGCATTGTCTTCAGAGAAGTTTGCAACAATTGCGTCAAGCGCTGCATTTGTTTCAGCTGAGAAAGCTGGCACTTCTGTGATTTCAGGACGGTTTGCAAGCGCTTGTAACCAACGCACTTCAACAGTCACACGAGCGTGGATTAAACCAAACTCAGAGAGGAAGGGACGGAGTGCATCACATTTGCTTGCGTAGCGTCCATCTAATGGAGAAAGTGCGGTTAAAGCGTTCATAGCGATTCCTTAAACTTTGGAATTAAACGTAAAACAAAAAAGCCCGAGTACAGCATCATTCAAACAGTCTGATACTGTAAACGGGCAAGATCCTGAATATCCTGCAGCAACTTGCGCTTGCTGAAAATCATGCCCCAAGAACTGCCGCCGAGCTGACGCCACAAATGCGCCATTTGCAGGCCGGTAAACAGCGATGCGCGGATGCGGTTGGTATGGCTTGAGTCTTTAAATGCTTCAGCATTGCCGCGAACCATGATGCGGGGATTAATAGATCCGGCGGTTTCGACATAGGTTTGCGCGAGGTTGGCAATGATGCTGGGGTGTAAATAGTTATTATCAAAAAATGAAAGCTGTTTTAATATTTTTTGCTGGGACTGTTCAATAATTTCGACAAATTTGGGATTGCTGTAGACTTTCTTTTCCAGCTGCAGCAGCGCCATTGCGTAGTTCATTGGCAGTTTAGTATTGGCAAGTTTTGGCAATCTAGATTTAGGTGACGTATTAAATGGGTGGTTAATGCTGTTTTCTAAGGTTTTTAAACCGAGGGAGATGTCGGCCAATTGATTAAAGAAAGCTAAAGTTTGACACTGGCATGGGCCACTTGGTCGAATATTTAAGCTGGCTTTAATCAATTGTTCAAAATAGAAGTTACCGCTTTCACCAATACTCTGGCGACCCGTTAGCGCAGTCATGTGCGTTAACTGGGTGGCTTGAAAAACACCTGCCAACGCTAATGCGCGATTTTGGCGGGTGTTCAGAGTCTGGGGCTGTTGAAACGGTAACTCTGTCATGCCGAGACAATCCTTATTGAATAAAATCCGGTTTAGGTGCATTGGTATGATGAATTACACCACCGCCTAAACAAACTTCACCTGCATAGAATACAACGCTTTGACCTGGTGTCACGGCGCGCTGTGCTTCATCAAATTCTACACGTACGCCATTTGGTGCGTCTGGGTCTTTGTACAAGGTACATGCCTGATCATCTTGGCGGTAACGTGTTTTTGCAGTACAGCGGAAACCTGTTTCAGGAATTTCTTGCTCACCTGCAACCCAATCAATGGCTTCAGACCATAAAATGGTGCTTTGCATGAGTGGATGTTCATGGCCTTGGCCGACCACTAAACGGTTACCTTTGATATCTTTATGCAGTACAAACCAAGCGCCTTCTGCAACGCCTTTCATACCACCAATACCAATGCCACCGCGCTGGCCGAGCGTATAGTACATTAAGCCGTGATGATCACCAACCTCTTTGCCATCTTCAAGCACAATTTTTCCAGGCTGCGCTGGTAAATATTGTTTTAAGAAGTCATTAAAACGTCGTTCGCCAATAAAGCAGATGCCTGTTGAGTCTTTTTTCTTCGCAGTGGCTAGACCTAATTCTTCCGCAATTTTACGAACTTGCGGTTTTTCAATCTCGCCGACAGGGAACAGAGTTTTGTTAATTTCACGGCCATGAACGGCATGTAAAAAGTAAGTTTGGTCTTTGTTGTTGTCTACACCGCGAAGTAAAGGTGCATATTCTTCACCACGTGAGTTTTTAAGTGTTTCCCCTCTACGGCAGTAATGGCCAGTGGCAATAAAGTCTGCACCAAGGTTCACAGCATGGTCTAAAAACGCACGGAATTTAATTTCTTTGTTGCACAGAATATCTGGGTTAGGGGTACGGCCAGCGGCATATTCTGCAAGGAAATGTTCGAACACGCGGTCCCAATATTCCATTGCAAAGTTTGCTGTGTGTAATTTAATACCGATTTTATCGCAAACAGCTTGTGCATCAGCAAGGTCGTCCATTGCTGTGCAGTATTCCGTGCCGTCATCTTCTTCCCAGTTTTTCATGAATAGGCCTTCAACTTGATAGCCTTGCTGAAGAAGAAGCGCTGCAGACACAGATGAGTCTACACCACCAGACATACCGACGATGACACGTTGTTGCATAGGATTAGGCATCCAAATTTGAAATGAGGGGAGAATTTTGGTGCTCATAAACGAGCGATAAAGGATATTTTTGACCAGACAAAGCATCTTGAACTGCTTTAATAACTAGCGGGCTACGCGCACGAGCTGTTTCTAGCAGTTCTTCTAATGTCATCCATTTTGGACCAACAATGCCTGTGTCCAATTCTGCTTCTGGAAAATATTCCAGCACATGCGCTAAAAAGCAGAAACGGAAATAGGTACGGTCTGGATACATTGGAGGCGTATAAGTATAAATGCCTAAAAGCGCATCTACGTCTACCGCATGGCCAGTTTCTTCCATGGTTTCGCGTATGGCTGCTTGAATGATGGTTTCACCGCATTCGACATGACCTGCAGGCTGATTAAACACAGTATGCGTTACGCCTTGGGTATGTTCTTCAACAAACAGGAATTTTCCGTCTTTTTCAACAACAGTTGCAACGGTAACGTGCGCAGTCCAAGCGGTCATATAACAGCACCATGGTAAGGGATGCGCTATTGTATAAAATTTTGGGGTGTGTGGCTATGTCGAACTGAACATTAAAGCTTACAGGGTGATAAAGATGCCGAGTTTCACTGGAAATTTTGCCTGAACCGATCAGCATTTTAACAGACTGATCAAACACTCACATTTATTTTGCATAATGAATAATATTATAAAAAATTACGTCGTGATTACTGTGATTAAGGTAGCGATGTACCTGATCTGCATGAAAACGAATACTTTCTCCAGTATTGGCCACATAGTGCTGATCTTCAGTCTGAATAGTGATACTGCCATTCAAAGGCAAAATATCTTCAATCACACCTTTTTCATGGATAGATGAATCATGCGATGAGTTAGCTTTTAAAGTAATGTGTAAAATTTCATATCCAAGTGTGGCATCAAATGCTTGTAAGACTTTAACAGAGAGCGCTTCGTCTTGATGCTTAAGCACGGCTGGATTTTGCTGTTCTGCAGGTAAGAAGGCACTTAAAGAGCTGTGAAACCCTAGGGCAATCTTCCAAAGCGTTTGCACAGTCGGATTAGATTCTTCACGCTCAATTTGACCCAGCATAGCCTTACTAATACCCGTCTCTTTTGCGGTTTGATCCAAACTCCAACCTTTTTCTGTACGAAGTTTTTTGAGTTGACTAGCAATATGCTTTAGCAATATGGACATTTCATCACCTATTTATATTGTGCGTTATAACGTACAATGAAATTCTTGTGCATTATAACGCACAAGCTTTTTATTGCTGAAGATTGATTTAAAAATTTTAAATAGCAGGTGGTAATGTGCGCGCGATTATTTATGGATTATTAGCATCCTGTTTTTTTTCTACGGCCTTTATTTTTAATCGGGCGATGGAAATAGAGGGCGGAAGCTGGATGTGGAGCTCTTCGTTGCGCTTCTTTTGTATGGTGCCAATGCTACTTTTGATTGTTGCTGTTCGTGGCAAGTTAGCGTCCAGCTTGCAACATTTAAAAGAGAATTTTAAACAATATTTACTCTGGAGCACGGTTGGCTTTGGACTGTTTTACGCGCCATTAACCTTTGCAAGTATTTATTCTCCAGGTTGGTTGGTCGCTGGAAGTTGGCAAACGACAATTATTGCGGGATCTTTACTGGTGCCGTTTTTAGGCGCAGGTACGCCTCAGGCTCAGGGCAGTGTATGGTCGAAACTGCCTTGGAAAGAGCTAAAGTGGTCGAGTGTGATTATTTTAGGGGTGATTCTGATTTTGTGGGATCAAATGAGCAGTATCAGTTGGACATTGGCTTTAGCAGGCTTTATTCCAGTGGTATTTGCAGCCTTTATGTACCCATTAGGCAATCGAAAAATGATGCAAGTGTGTCAAGGCAAAGTAGAAACACCTGAGCGGGTACTCAATATGACGTTGGCAAGTTTACCGTTTTGGGCGGTGATTGCCGTGTTTGGCTTGCTCGATCATGGATTGCCTTCAAGTAGTCAGGTTTCATACGCATTTTTAGTGGCTTTATTTTCTGGGGTAATTGCGACTTTATTGTTTTTCTCAGCAACCAATTTGGTGCATACCCAGCCAAATCAATTGGCGATGGTTGAAGCCACTCAAGCTGGTGAGTTGCTATTTACCTTATTGGGCGAAATGATTTTTTTAAATATGGGTTTACCATCGAAGCTTGCACTATTCGGCGTATTTTTAATTGGCTTAGGTATGGTGGTACACAGTATGGCTTCTATAAAAATTCAAAAAAGCGCGAAGTTACAAGAAGGCAGCTAGCCTTTGCTTATAAGGTTTGAAGCGTTCGCATAAGGATGAATTGATTAATTATTGATGATAATAAAAAGCGCGTTATGCCGCGCTTTTTATATTTTTAGCTTAACTTTGCTCTAGATAATTATTCGCAACCTTTACATAATGCCGTGCTGAATAGGGTAAAAACTCTTTTTCTTTATCCGTGAGTGGACGGACTTTTTGTACAGGACTTCCTACATATAAATAGCCACTTTCTAAGCGTTTACGCGGTGGAACTAGCGAGCCTGCACCAATCATCACATCATCTTCAATAATGGCATCATCTAAAATAATACTACTGATGCCAACCAATACCCGGTTGCCAATGGTACAGCCATGTAATTTAACATGATGACCAATCGTGACATCTTCACCAATAATAAGTGGAGAGCCTTCAGGCTTATCGGCTTTTTTATGGCTAACATGGAGCATGGCATGATCTTGCACATTGGAATTTTTGCCAATATGAATGTGATTGACATCGCCACGGATCACGGCAAAAGGCCAAACTGAGACATTTTCCGCCAGTTGAACTTCACCAATCACCACTGACATTTCATCAATATAGCAAGTGGCTTCAATTTTGGGATGATGGTGTAAATAGGGGCGGATATTTTTGTTCATCACGGTCCGTCGCAAATAATAAATATTCCTTAGAGTATAAAATAAAAAAGCACCCAAACCGAGGTGTGGATGCTTTGGTCTAAGCTGAAAAAATCAGCTTTCGAAAATTTTAGAATAAGTTAGCAAAGAATTGTTTGATGTGATCAATCATTTTTGCAAAGAAGCCTGCTTCTTCTACGGCATTTAATGCCACCAATGGTTTTTCAGCAATTACTTTACCATTTAAAGTCGCAACGTATTTACCTACAACTTGACCTTGTTTTAAAGGTGCAGTCAATTTAGGTTGTACCACCAATTGCGTTTTGATCGCGTTTGCTTCGCCTTTAGGCATCGTTACATTAAAGTTTTCTGGTAAGCCAATTTGTACTTCGCTGTCTTTACCATACCAAACCTTCGCTTTTGCTAAGACTTGTTTTGCAGGCTGAACTTTAACCGTTTCAAAGTTTGCATAACCCCAAGCTAAAATTTCACGTGTTTGTGACGCACGTTCGTTCATGCTTGGTGCACCAAAAATCACTGAAATTAAACGTAAAGGACCACGTTTTGCAGACGTTGTTAGGCAGTAACCTGCTTCATCTGTATGGCCTGTTTTTAAACCATCCACACTTGGGTCAGTATAAAGTAAGGCATTACGGTTACCTTGCTTAATACCGTTGAAAGTAAATTCTTTTTCAGAATAGATCGGATAGTACTTAGAGCTGTCATGAATAATGTGCTGTGCAAGCGTTGCCATGTCTTTTGCAGTTGAATAGTGACCTTCTGCTGGCATACCTGTGGCATTGATGAAGTGCGTATTGCTCATGCCAATACGTTTAGACTCTTGGTTCATCATGTGAACGAAAGTGCCTTCATTGCCTGCAATGTGTTCAGCCATTGCTTTAGATGCATCATTACCCGATTGGATAATAATACCGCGAAGCATTTCAAGTGCTGTTGCTGTTCCATTTAATGGCACATACATACAAGATTCTGCGCTAGTACCACGGCACCATGCAGATTCATTCATGCGCACTTTTTCATTTTCAGTTAGCTCGCCACTCAATAACTTTTGTTCAATGATGTAACTGGTCATCATTTTTGTCATTGAAGCAGGTGCTAATTTTTCGTTTTCATTTTTTGCAGCAAGGATTTGCCCAGTCTCATAGTCCATCAGCACATAAGATTTATTATTCAATTCTGGGGGTGCAGATAGGACTGTTGCCGCAAATGAAAAAGAAGGTGCAAGAACTAATGCGGCAAGGGCGGTTTTTCGGGTCATTCTAAGTGGTTCCAATAACTTGTTATAAGCGCAAGAGCCTAGCATTTTAGGACAAAGCTAGGCTGACTTCTACGGGTGAGAAAGGCTTATTTTAAAAGTATTGTAACGAAGTGAGCTTAATTTGCGTATGTCGTCAATTCTTGGCAAATTTCTAAGTTTTTCGCATCACCTGCTTTTTTTGCATCTGCTTGGGCTTCTTGCAAAATTGGTGCAAATTTTGGCTCTTGTGATAGGGCTTTTAAGCTTTGAACTGGATTTTTGACCTGTGGCATATTCTCTTTTAAAAGTTTGGCATAACCTTGTTCAAATTTGCCTTGTGCTTTTGCTTCAATCAGTGAAGGGCAAATATCAGATAGGACATACATTGCTGCTAATTCTTGCTGAGTTACTTGAGTGTCGCTTGGTGTGACATCGACATTTTCAGCATAAACATGAAGAGTAAATGCAGAGAGTGTAAGAGCAGTCAAAGTTTTTAGCAGAGGATATTTCATTTAAAAAACCTAATTTTAAAAGTTGTATAACTAGAATGAATTGTAGCTTAAAACGAATTTAGGTAAATATCAGCTAGCTTTTGTATTGAAGGTGTTGAAACCATGAAGGAATAATGAATGACTGTATAATATAAACCGCCTAAGTTTTAGACGGTTTATATCTTCAAACCTACTGATCTGATGAGGTGATTGGAATGAGAATATTTAACGCATTATTCTTCTTCGTAATTTAAAACGTCATCACATACAGATTTTTGCTCTTCTTTAGAAGATTCTTTCGCTGCAGTACGAGACTCTGCTAAGAAAGATTTATATTCAGCATCTGCTTGTAGCTTTTCATAAGTCATCGACTTTTCTGAGTAGTCTGCTAAATAGCTTTTGATTAAGCTTTGAATGTTGCTGTCAAATTTGGCATTTTTACCAATAATTGCAGGGCAAACTTCCGCCATTACTTGAGTTGATGCGATATCTTCCTTAATAATTGTGTTGGCTTCAGCAGGCGTTAGTCCTTCATCAGCAATAACTGCTTGAGACAATACAGCAGCCAAGCTTAACCCCAGTAAGCGACGAAATGATAAAGTTGTAATCATTTTTTAATTCACACATTTTTGATGGATGTCGGAATTTTAATATATATAATTCTCTATATATATCAATTAAATGTTCTGAACGGTCATTTTTAAACAGTAACAGGTTTTTTCAGTGAATATTTTAATCGCCAATGATGATGGTGTATTTGCACCAGGGATCCAAGCTTTAGCTCATGCCTTAAGACCTTTAGGTCGTGTGGTGATTGTTGCTCCCGAAGCAGAACGTAGTGGTTTTTCTAGTGCCTTAACTTTAGATCGCCCATTACGTCCAATTCAAATTGCACCAGATATGTGGGCTGTAAATGGTACACCTGCAGATTGCGTGTATTTGTCTATGAATGGGCTATTCGATTTTGAATTTGACTTGGTGGTCAGTGGTATTAACTGCGGGGCAAATTTAGGGGACGATGTGCTGTATTCAGGTACAGTAGGGGCGGCATTTGAAGGACGCTTAATGGCACAACCTGCAATTGCCGTGTCATTGGCAGGGCCAAATGTACGCGGTTATAACGATCCACAAGATTTCGCACAAGCAGCGCAGTGGGTACATGACTTTATTGCAGGCGGTTTACCAGCATTGCCATCACGACACATCTTTAATATTAATATTCCAGATGTGGCTGAATTAAAAGGTGCACAAGTCACTTATCAAGGTCGTCGTCGCCAATCTAAGCCAATTACCACACAAGTCGACCCACGTGGCCGTCAAGTATTTTGGATCGGTTTATCAGGCGAAGCTGTTGCAGAGCCTAAAAAAGGGGTATTTGGTATTGAATCGGACTTCTTTGCCGTTGCCAATGGCTTTGTCAGTATTACGCCAATTCAAATGGATGCGACAAATTACGATATTTTGATGGACTTACACACACAATTTAGCCAAAAACAGTAACAAGTGTTATAACTTTGTGAAAAACACAACTGTGAAGCTTATTTGCAGTTGTTTTTTGCTAATCTTAGCGCATTCACACCATTCGCTTCATTTTTGTTAGAGAGGAAAATAATGTCCCTGGTGTTTTCAAAAGTTGCCTCTACAGCCCCAGCTACTATATTCAAAACTTTTGTACTTGCTGCGACCACTGCTTCTGCCTTGGTATTGAGTGGTTGTGCGTCAAAACCTCAGGTGAATAATTCAGCTCGTTATGTTGCTGCTCCAGATTTTTATACAGTGCGTTCAGGTGACACTTTAAGTGGAATTGCTGCCCGTTATGGTTTGAGTTATATCAGTGTTGCAGAGATGAATGATATTGCAGCGCCGTATCGTATTTATGTGGGCCAATCACTACGCCTAAAAAATTCGTCATCTCGTCGTGTGGCTTCTACGCAAGCAGTAACGCAGGCTGCACCAATTCAGCGTCAATCGATTGCATTGCCACAAAATACACCAACGACACCATCACAGACTGTGCGTACACCTGTAGCACCCGTGACTGCTCCAAGCACACCAGTCACGTCAAGTTCATTGCGTTGGGTACGTCCTGCAACAGGCCCTGTACTTGAAAGCTTTAATTTAGCCAATAATGTCAAAGGCACACGTTATTCAGGGAATGTTGGTGATCCAATTGTGGCTGCTGCTGATGGCCAAGTGGTTTATGCTGCTGATGGTTTAAAAGAATACGGTAATTTGGTCTTGATCAAGCATGTAAGTGGTTATATCACTGCATACGCCCACAACAGTAAAATTTTAGTGAAAAGTGGACAAAATGTAACAGCTGGTCAAAAAATTGCGGAGATGGGTTCTTCTGGTACATCTCGAACAATGTTGGAGTTTCAGGTTCGTTTAGACGGGAAACCTATCAATCCAATTTCAATTTTACCAAATAATTAAATAGATAATGCAAATCATAAATTTCTTCGTATAATACAATGAGTTGTTTTTAATATTACAAAAACAGCTCAAAGTTTTATGAGGGAACTTCATGTTAGATCAACTTCGGGGTATGGGTGTTTTTGCTTGTGTAGTAGAAAAAAACTCATTTAGCGGCGCGGCACGAGAGCTGGGTATTACCACCAGTGCTGTCAGTCAACAAATCCGTTCTTTAGAACAGGATATGGAAGTTGTATTGTTGCATCGTTCTACACGAAAATTAAGCCTGACAGAAGCTGGACAGGCTTTTTTTCATAGTTGCCAAGACATGTTGTCGGCAGCTGAGCGTGGCAAAATTAGAATTAATGAATTACGCGATGATTTGGTTGGTGATTTACGCATTGTTTCGACACCTGAAATGTGTGCCAATCATATTATTCCAGCATTGTCACAATGGATGTCTACGTATAATAGTTTAAATATTCATATTGATGCCGATTATCAATTTGCCGATCTAAAAGAAAGTCGCATTGATATTGCGCTACGAATAGGCCATAGAATAGAAGATTCAAATGTACAATCTGTAGCGCTCGCGCGTGTAGATCAAATTTTGGTGGCCTCACCAAGTTATATTCATCAGCATTCATTTATTTCACGCCCTGAAGATTTAACTCGACATGATGTGATTATGACGAATCTGGCAAAACACAATCATAGTTTTGCATTTCAGCATGCAGTGAGTGCCGAAACTATCGTATTAGATATTGCATCGCGTTATTCAACCAATAACACGCTTATTGCAAAAAATATGTGCATGCAGGGCCATGGAATAGCACGTATGTTGTATTTAGATGTGCAAAAAGATTTAATGAATGGCAATTTAGTTGAAGTTTTACCAGAGTGGAAATTACCAACATTCACTCTATATGCGGTCATGCCAAAATCTGAACAACAATCCACTAAAGTGCAACGAAGCCTTGAAATTTTGAAGCAATATTTCTCTCTACTTTCAGGTGGTCGAGTCTATAAAGAAGTTTCATGAGACTTTTAAACTATTATCTTAGACTTTTTAAGTATAAAAAAGCCGCAATAAGCGGCTTTTTATATGGCATTAAGTTTAAGCTAAATATGCTTTTACCATACGAACAATACGATCAACTAAAAGATCAGCTTGTTCTTGTGTGATGTTTAATGCAGGGAGCAAACGAATTACAGAGCCTGCAGTGACATTTAAAATCAAATGGTATTCATCACGGGCGATATCCACTAAATCAGCGCAAGCTTTAGGTAATTCAATACCAATCATTAAGCCAAAGCCGCGTACTGTGACTTGCTGATCTTGAAGCTTTTCAGTCAATTGTTGAACGATGTAAGCACCTTTTTCAGCAGCATTAGCAACCAAGTTTTCTTTTTGAATGGTTTCAATAACAGTGTAAACCACACGTGAGCCCAAAAGTGTACCACTGTAAGTTGAACCGTGGTTACCTGCAGTTAATACGCCTACACCACGACCTTGAGTCATTACTGCACCAATAGGGAAGCCATTGCCTAAACCTTTGGCAGTGGTCAATACGTCAGGCACAATATTGGTGTGTTGGTAAGCAAAGTATTTGCCTGTACGGCCATTACCAGTTTGTACTTCGTCTAACATCATCAACCAGTTGTGTTGGTTACAAATGCGACGGATGTCTTCTAAATAGCTAAAACCTTGAGGTGCAGTATTTACACCACCTTCACCTTGAATCGGTTCAACTAAAATTGCCACGATATCTGGGTGATTAATGGCTGCTTCTTCAATCGCTTCAATATCACCAAAAGGTACACGAATAAAGCCTTCTACCAGTGGTGCAAAACCATCTTGTACTTTTTTGTTGCCTGTTGCAGACAGTGTTGCAAGTGTACGACCATGGAAAGAATGATCTGCAACAATAATTTTTGGTGTGCTAATCCCTTGTAAGTGTGCAAATTTACGTGCAATTTTAATTGCACCTTCGTTTGATTCTGCACCACTATTTGAGAAGAAAACTTCTTCCATGCCTGCAACTTCAGCAAGCTTTTGCGCTGCTGCTGTTTGCCAAGGCACTTCAAAAATATTGCTGGTATGAATTAGAGTTGCAGCTTGCTCTGCAATAGCTTCTGTTACTGCTGGGTGTGAATGACCTAAACCACACACGGCAATACCTGTGAGTGCGTCGAAGTATTCTGTACCATCTTCAGTATAAAGATAAGAACCTCGGCCTCGGACAAAGCTGATCTTTTGACGGCCAAATACAGGCATCAAGTGAGAGGGTTGATCAGTTTGCACAGGCGCAAGGGTAATGTTGTTCATGACTAACTCTTATCTGTTCGGAGGATTGAAAATTTACTTTTGCTACTTTATAAATGAAAGTATCAAGGTGTTCTATATAAACAAAATATACCCATGATTTAAAGCCCGATTGTAAATAAAATTGGAAATATTGCTTTAGTCATACTGTTTTGTTGAGTTTTGGGTATAATGCGATGCAGATTTATTGAGGATATATCAATGACTGAACAAGCTCGTGATACAGAAGCGTTAATTCGCGACCAAATTGCTAAACATGCTGTTTTACTTTACATGAAAGGCACACCACAATTCCCACAGTGTGGTTTTTCTGCACGTGCTGTTGAAGCGCTCAGTCAAATTGGCCGTCCATTTGCTTATGTAAATATCTTGGAAAACCCAGATATTCGTGCAACTTTGCCAATCATTGCAAACTGGCCAACTTTCCCGCAATTATGGATCAACGGTGAGTTGATCGGTGGTAGCGACATTATGTTGGACATGTTCCAAAAAGGCGAATTAAAAACTTTAGTTGAAGAATTCAGCCCAGCTCCTGAAGCTTAATTCAGAGTAAGTAAAAAAGCGCCGATAAACGGCGCTTTTTTTGTGTCTATCAGATGATTATTTTTCTTCAGTAGATGCATTTGCATCCGTCGAAGAACTTACTTCAGCATCTGCTTGTTGCTGTGCTTTGAGTTCAGCTTTTTTCTTTTTTTTGTCTTTCTTCTTTTTTTTCTTTTTCTTGCTGTCTTCTTCTTCCTCAAAAGCTGCGCCATCTTCTATTGCTTGCCAGTATTCAAGTTGTTCCATAACAGCAGCAAAAATCGAATTTTTGCTATAACGGCCTTTTTTATCGAGCGTACCGACAGGACGCGCCATCAGGATTTCTAAGGCTTGTGCAATATTGTCGATGGCATGAATATGGAATTGACCATTTTGCACGGCTTCAATTACATCTTTACGGAGCATTAAGTGTTGCATATTTTGACGAGGAATAATGACGCCTTGCTGGCCCGTTAAACCTTGTAATTTACATGCATCATAGAAACCTTCAATTTTGGCATTGACACCACCGATGGGTTGTACTTGACCCAATTGGTTCATAGAGCCTGTAATTGCCCAAGATTGATCAATTGGGAGCTGGCTAATCGCAGAAATTAAGGCAGAGAGTTCCGCTACGGTAGCGCTGTCTCCATCAACTTGACCATAGCTTTGCTCAAAAGCTAAGGCAGCTGAGAAGTGGAGTGTTTGTTCGCGACCAAAGTGAGCTTTGAGGAAGCTCGACATGAGCAAAACACCTTTGGCATGCAATGAGCCACCCAGTTCAACACTGCGTTCAATATCTAGGATATCGCCACCGCCTTGATAAACTGAAGCGGTTAAGCGTGAGGGTAGACCAAATTCGACATCAGCATATTGAATGACCGAAAGAGCATTAATTTGTCCTAAACGGTGGCCACGCGTTTCAATCAATTGCGTACCACGGGTTAAGTCTTGCCAATACAACTCGCGTAAATAGCCAAGTCGATATTTACGATGGTCGAGCGCCGTATTGATGTGCTGTTCTGTGACCATGCTGTCATTGGCTTGTACTGCATGGTGGTGTGCTTCGCGAATTAAGTCACCCAAAGTCAGTGCATGTAAAGACAGTGAACTTTGGTCTTCGGCTTGGCGACTTGAATCTGTTAAGAGTGCAGATAATGCGGAACGATCAAATGGAAGTAATTTGTCCGACTGTACATAGTCTGCAATTAACTGCATATAAGCATGTTCATTGTCATCATTACGCTGTAGCGTGTCGGTAAAGTCCGCACGAATTTTAAATACGCTACCAAGCTCTGGTTCAAGTTCTAAAATTTCATAATAAATTTCAGGCTCAGCCAGTAAAATAACTTTAATGTTGAGCGGAATGGCAGCAGGCTCAATCGAAATGCTACCTGTAAGTGTGAGCATGTGCTCCAGAGAAGACAGCTTGAGTTGACCTGATTTCAGTGCGCGTTTTAATCCTTGCCATGCATAAGGCTGTTCAAGTAATTGCTCAGCTTCAAGCATTAAAAAACCACCATTGGCTTTATGTAAAGCACCTGGTCGAATTAAGGTAAAGTCTGTTGTGATGGTGCCATTTTGAGTCAGTTGCTCGACATGACCCAATAAATTGTAATGGGTTGGGAAGTCTTCAAAAATGACAGGAGCACCTGCATTGGCTTTGTGAGTTACCACAATATTGGCTTGGTAGCGCGCTGGCACACGGTTAAAAATTCCTGGTCGGAAATCGTCTTCTTCTTGTTCTAAAACGATTTCTACATTTTCGATAATGTCTTCTGCATACAGTTTTAGATATTGGGCAAGGCCTTCAACTTCTTTAAATTTATTGAGCATTGATTCAATACGAGGCATGACCACTTGCTTGGCAATATCACGATTTAAATGCTGAACTTTATCGCGAGCATCATCTTCTAGATCGCCTAAATGTAGGCCAAGGCGATCCAGCTTTTTGTCCATGTAGCGAATATTGGCAGAGATTTCCGCACGTTGTTGGCTACTGAGTGCATGAATCTCTTCTTTAGACATTTCTTGCATTTTATTGTCTTTAAAATGCATTGGGACAAAGTGATGTTCATCATTTTGAGTGATGAGTTTAAGGTCGAGATCTTCACCTTCTTTGGTTAGCTCAAATAAGGCTAAATTCTGTTCATCACCTGTCCGTTGACGAATCAGTTCGATATTGTTGTGATAAGTTTCAGCGGTAAAGCGACGTTCAAGTTGCTTTAAAATGGTCTGCCACGTTTGATGTAATTGTGTTTGAAACTTAGGTGCTTGACCTGCAGGTAGTTTTAATGCCAAAGGTTGGCGTTGTACCTGAAAGTTATTGACATAGACCCAGTCATTTGGCGTAGGCATCGTTTTAGCGTGCTGTTGGAGCAAGCGCTTAATCATGGTGCGTTTGCCTAGACCAGCCGTACCTACAGCAAAAATATTATAGCCAGAATAAGGCAATGCAATTCCTGCTTCTACTGAAGCACGGGCACGATCTTGACCTAAAAAATTATTTAAGGGTTTTAAGCGTTTGGTCGATGTTGGAATTTTTTTCAGGTCAGTTAAATAAGTCAGTTGTTCAAATTGAAGCTGAGTTTTGCTCAAGGTAGTTTGAATCTCTGGTTGATCAAAAACACTGATTATTTTTTTAGCTTCTGGCACTTCGTTTTGGTTAGCAGTGGGTGTGGAAAGAGAAGATTGAAGAGTTTCGAGTTTTTTGGTCACTGTTGAATCCAAAACATATTAATAACGGCAGAATTTAAAGGTATACAGAAATGCCTGAAAAGATCAAGCAACATGGCTGATTTTCTCGACAAAATTACGTACAGATTTTATAAATTTGGTTGAAACCAAGCGGATTAAGCGCTTGAATAGCATCATTCATTTTCAGACAAAAATAATGTAATGACAACACAAGCTTCAGGATGGAAAGCGGCATTTACCGCATTTCTAGATAAACGTGCGCTGATCATGCTGTTTTTAGGCTTTTCGGCAGGTATTCCAATTCTGCTGATATTTTCTAGCTTGTCACTGTGGTTAGGTGAGGCGGGCATTGATAAGAGCGCCGTAACATTTTTTAGTTGGGCCGCTTTAGGTTATTCCTTTAAATTTGTCTGGGCACCTTTAATTGATGAGCTCCCAGTGCCTGTATTGACCAAATTAATGGGGCGTCGCCGTGCTTGGTTGCTGATTGCTCAGTGTCTGATTATCTGTGCTATTGCCATTATGGCGTTGTCGGATCCTGCACTTGGACAGAGTTATATTTACCAAATGGCAGCAGGCGCAGTACTTTTGGGCTTTTCGGCAGCCACACAAGACATTGTGATTGATGCGTACCGTATTGAATTGGCAGAAACTGAAATGCAGACCGTATTAGCTTCTACCTATAATGCGGGTTATCGCATTGGTATGATTGTTGCTGGTGCTGGTGCGTTATTTTTAGCAGCTTATTTGGGCACGGCTAAAGGTAATTATATATATGAGGCTTGGCGCACGACCTATTTTGCTATGGCTGCTGTCATGCTTGTGGGAATTATTACGACCTTAGTGATTCGTGAACCACAAGTAGAACGTATCCATAAAAATTATCAGCGCTTTGATTATTACCGTTTGGTCGGTGTGTTTTTTGTGGCTGTGGTCAGTTTTGTACTTAGCTATATTTTTTCAGGGAATGCAGTTGAAGCACTGAACACTCAGTTTGAGGTACAGGATTCATTGTTACTCTTTGGCTTGGAATCTATACGTTTTATTGGGTCTGGGGCAATTGCTTTACTCGTAGGTGGTGGCTTAGTCAAAGCTGGTGCAGTAAACAAGCAGATGGCTTATGAAACTTGGGTCAATCCTGTTGCTGATTTTTTTAAGCGCTATGGTGTAAAGCTGGCATTGGTTTTATTGCTTTTGATTGGTTTCTACCGTATTTCAGACATTATTGCCGGTGTTATTTCTAATGTGTTTTACCAAGACTTAAATTTTAGTAAAGAGCAAATTGCTGAAGCGGTAAAAGTCTATGGTGTTATTTTTAGCTTGGTCGGTGGCTTTTTAGGAGGCTTACTGGCACAGCGTATGAACATTATGAAATTAATGTTTGTGGGTGCGATTTTAGCCAGTTCGACCAATTTAATTTTTATTGGTTTGGTAAAATCAGGTCAGCCACTCGGTGAAGTTACTGTACAGGCTGGTGGTAAAAGCTATCAAGTGCAGGCAGATGAAACGGGTGCATGGACGCAAAAAGTTCCTGTTGCTGATTTGCGCTCTGGTGAGGCGATACACGTGAGTGCAACTTATATGCAAGATAAAAGTGGCGCTGTAACAGTAGAGATGCCATATCTTAATGATCAAGCAAACAAGGCATTACTCGTATTTCCGATTACGGCAGACAATGTGGTTAATGCGCAAGAAAGCCAAAATAGCATTGTGGTGCGTGGTCAAACAGCGCATGCTCTAAATGAGCAACAAAAACTGCAGGTGCAACTCGATGGCCAAACCTTTGAAGCTAAATTAGACAAAGCAGGTATTTTTACCGCGACGATTCCAGGAAAAGCCTTGGCTGAATCGGCTAGCCACAAAGTTGAAGTACAGCTGTTGGATGCTGAGCGTATTATTGCTACACAAACACATGCTTATGAAGTTAATACTGTTGCCAATATGGCAGGGGTGCTTAGTGTAGATGTACAACCAATACAGCTGGCGCAAGCAGAAAATGGCTGGGTTGAGCTGAAAGGTAAAGTGATTAAGTCATATAGTTCAATGTGGCTATACTTTGCGATCATTGTGGATAATTTAGCCTCTGGCTTGGCTGGGGCAGCATTTATTGCATTTTTATCCAGCTTAACCAGTGTATCGTTTACGGCAGTGCAGTATGCAATTTTCAGTTCTTTAATGACCTTAACACCTAAAATTTTAGGCGGTTATTCGGGTACGATCGTGACCAATATTGGCTATCCAAAATTTTTCTTAATGACTGCATTAATTGGTATTCCAATTTTGTTTTTAGTGGTTTGGGTTGCAAAATTGCTCAAAGAACATGAACAAAAAACCACGCAATAGACTTTGAGTATAGTTTGATTAAAAAAAACCGCGATAATTTCGCGGGTTTTTTAAGATTGAATGAGCATGATTTTTTACAAAAAAATAGCATATTGAGTGAGTTAATGAACTGTATAAGCTTTGCGACTAAAATTGAACTTTGGGGATTAAATCCCTATAGTATTCAACAATAATTTAAGATTTAGGAAAATGATGATGCGTATGTTGCATACCATGTTGCGAGTAGGCAATTTAGAACGTTCGTTAGCGTTCTATACTGAAGTGCTGGGTATGACTTTACTTCGTAAACGTGACTATGAAGAAGGGCGTTTTACCTTGGCATTTGTAGGCTATGGTGGTGAAGAAAACCATACAGTACTTGAGTTAACGCATAATTGGGATACAGCGAGCTATGAATTGGGCAATGCCTATGGTCATATTGCAATTGCAGTAGATGATGCGTATAAAGCCTGTGAAGAAATTAAAGCGCGTGGTGGTAATGTCGTTCGTGAAGCGGGTCCAATGAAAGGTGGCGTGACAGTCATTGCATTTGTAGAAGACCCAGATGGTTACAAAATTGAACTGATTCAGCAAGACAACAATGCGCGTAATAACTAATCAGAAAGATGCTTGAAATACAGTCAAAATATTGAACATCACGCATGAAAATGCAGTTTCAATAGAAAAGCCCAGTAAGATGGTTTTTACCCAGAGGTAAATTCTAGGCTTACTGGGCTTTTTAACAGCTGATCTCAGCTAAATAAAATAGATAAATCATTGAAAGGATGCGGACATGCTGAAGATGCTGGCGTTGGACCGATTTACAGTACTGTTATTTATCATGGTGGTTTTGGCCACTTTTTTGCCCGTTTCAGGACAAGCTGCTGAAATTTTTGGCACGATCACGACAGTTGCAATTGCGGTTTTATTTTTCTTACATGGCGCCAAACTATCGCGTGAAGCTGTGGTAGAAGGATTAATGCATTGGAAGTTGCATGGTGTTGTTTTTGCATTTACTTTTGCATTGTTTCCAATCATTGGTTTGCTGTGTAAACCGTTATTGGTACCAATGTTAGGGCAGGAGCTGTATTGGGGCTTCTTATTTATGTGCTTTTTACCTTCTACAGTGCAATCTTCGATTGCATTTACATCTGTAGCACAGGGTAATGTCGCAGGTGCCGTATGTAGTGCTTCATTTTCCAATATTGTAGGGATGTTTATTACCCCGCTATTAGTAAGTTTTTTTATTTTAGGTGAAACCACACATAATTTTGATCCGACTGCATCTATAGTGCAAATTACCTTATTGCTTTTGGTTCCATTTGTATTGGGGCAATTACTAAGACCTTATGTATTCCCTTATATGAAAAAAATGCCGAAGATTGTAAAAGTGTTTGATCAAGGCTCAATTTTAATGGTGGTTTATGGTGCATTTAGTAGTGCTGTTGTAGCAGGCTTGTGGCAACAGGTGAGTGCTCAGACCTTAATCCTACTGATTCTGGCCTGTTCTGTGCTACTCACGCTCATTATGCTATTGGCACTGTATGTACCACGCTGGATGGGCTTTAATCGTGCAGATCAAAAAACTATTTTCTTTTGCGGTTCTAAAAAAACCTTGGCCAGTGGTGTGCCAATGGCGCAGATTTTATTTATTGGTCAGCCATTAGGAATGATCGTATTGCCAATTATGATATTCCATCAAATCCAGCTAATGGTCTGCGGTGTAATTGCCAATTTATGGTCAAAGCAGAGTCGTGGTGTTGAATAAATTGCATTGAATCTAATAGTTTAAGTGATTAAAAGACTCGGAAGGTATCGAGTCTTTTAATGGATCATGTAAACTGAGTGTGTTGTCTATGACTAAAATTTAAGAACAGAATGGATAAAATGAAAACAAGAATAGCTGGACTGTTTTTAATTCTCAGCTACAGTACAGTGTGTATAGCTGATGATTTAACACTAAGAGTGAATCGAGATCTTATCGTAAAGATGCCTTTGTTGACGCTGCAGCCGATGCTGGACTTTTGCCGTGATCAACAGCCACAGCTCAATTCTGAACTTGAACAAGCCTATACGGGCGCTAAAGTAAAAGTGCTCAAGGCCGCCAAAGAGGGTGCAATCTCTGTGCTTAATTTGAATCATGATGAAGAATTATTTAAAGAAGAGGAACTTAATTCACCTGTAGATGCAGACGTTAAGCAGCAGTTTCAAGAAGCACTGGAAATGATGAGCAGATCTCTACAGCAAGTGGATTCAGCGACTTATTGTCCTGTATTAATTCAGCGCTTGAATCATTTTGACCAGCACACTTTTCAGCAAAGTGTAGAGATGAAATTTAAACAAATTTCAGAGCAAGCAAAAGCACAGAAGAAAGTCATTCAGTCAGAATGAGCTATTTATTAACAGTAAAAAATCAGCTATAATTTTTCCCAACTTGTTGTGCTTAGCTCTGACGGTATCCGTCTCGGTGGGCCAAAAGAATGGTCTGTTATGGTGTTGATCTGCCTTTTAGGCACTTCCTCCTCCTTGTAGGAGAGTGGTCAATTGCGATGACAGCAAAACCTTCTTAAACTTTATGGAGTAATCGACGATGCGCGCCGATATTCACCCAAAATACGAAAAATTAGTTGCTACTTGCTCTTGCGGTAACGTAATCGAAACTCGTTCAGCTTTAGGTAAAGAATCTATCTACCTAGACGTATGTTCAGCTTGCCACCCTTTCTACACTGGTAAGCAAAAGAACGTTGACACTGGCGGTCGTATCGACAAGTTCAAGCAACGTTTTGCTGGTATGTCACGTTCTATCAAACGTTAATACCCAAAACCAAAAAAAAGCAGGCATTTTGCCTGCTTTTTTTTATGTCCAGTATTTTGCATTTGACGTATGGTGCTTTATATAAAAAAGCCACATTCAATTGAATGTGGCTTTTTTGGTTTTAACTTAAATGTAGAGGATGATTATTGATCTTGTACATCAATCAAGTGATCCAATTTTTTCTGGAAGTAATCACCTTGAATAAAGCGTGCATCCACATTCCAAGCATTGGCAAACAGTGTCATGTCATTAAGACCACGTAACATAATTTGTACGGGCTTAATATCTCTGAAGGCAACAATTTTGAGTTGGAGTTCTTCGCATAATTTATCTGAATTTAACATGTGCGTTAATTCAGGGTGCAATGTTAAGCAATTCGCTTCAACTTGAGTTAATAGGCTTTCACTAAACATTGATTGACCAAAATCACGAATGGCGATTTCAGCGCCATGACGACGAAGTTCAATAATTGCTTTTTGAGCATCTGCAAGAGATTGATAAATATCATCTTCTGAAAACTGTAAAATCAGAGGATGTTGTTGCTTACTACGAATAATCGTCAACAGTTTGGCAACAAACTCAGGGAAGCTACGGTCTTTGAGTAAGATTTCTTTATTCAAGTTAATAATTAATTTTGCTTCAGGATATTGGGTGATGAAATTATGTAATTGCTTGCATGATTCCACCATAATCCAACGATCGAGCTTAATGGATAATTCTGAGTCTTCAGCCAGTTCTTTGAGTTGTGAAATATCGCGCCATTTATTGTCGTAGATAAAACCACTGGTCACCTCATAGGTGTACATGTTCTGGTCATCTTTATCGTATAGCTGCTGATATTTAAGATGAATTTCACCACGTTCTAAACAAGTGCGAAGTGCCTTAATGATAGGCGACTCATTCAATGCTGAAATTGGCGCAAGTTCTTCAATACTTGTGTTGAATTGTACGCTTGGTATTTGTGTTTCTGTTGCTTGAGCTTCGAGAGTTACCGCTGGAGATTGTGGTGCAAACTCTAGACTTGGAATTGAAAGTTCCAGTTCTGGTGCAGGTTGATTTTGAGGTAACTCAGTCAAGAATGCTTTTTCAACACATTGTTCCAAGACAGTTTCATCTCGTAACTCTTGCTCTAAAACGCTATAACCTAAACGTAAATTGAGTGGGTAGCTATTGTTATTCACGGTTAATAACTGCGGTTTACGAAGTGCATTTAAACCAATGAGTTTAGATTCAAGTATCGCTTGAGATTCTGCTTGGAATAAACCAACATAAACACCACCATCAATTTTAAACAATGGTGCATTGGTTTGTTCTTTTAAGAAATTTTTAACTTGTTCAAAATAACTTTTTAGCGTGTTCCAGTCAGACTGGAAAATTTGTTCTGGTGCAGAGGCCAAAGCAAATAAAACCAACGCATTAATATTTGATGGCTGTTGTGTAATAGCACGCTTTATTTGCTGATAGGTATTTGGCTTACTTTGCGAACCATCATTCGAAGTTTTTGTACCACTTGTACTTTCGATATCAATTGCAATTTGTAGTGCATCATCTTCAGCAGCAGGAATGAATTCTATTTTTAAAGGATTCTTGGTGCTGAGTTTGCTGTTTTGCGAGTCAAGCTCAAAACGACCAAAGTCAAACTGACCTTGGCTGATTTTTTTGAAGCGTGTTTTGAAATCAGGTAAATCTTTAGGTTGTAAGACATCGAGTAAAGGTAAGCCGATGATTTCATCTTCAGACTTTAAACCAAACAGTGATAAATACTCTGCATTCGCTTGAATATGAATGCCTTCTTGAATTACAGCTAATGCTTTATGGCTATCTACAACCAGCGATTGTGCTTGGCTTTGTGCTGTTTCTAGTTCATTTAACAGTTGTTGCTGTGTTTGCATTAAACGACTGAACGAAAGGGCACGAATTAAACCCAAATAAAAACGATCTGGGTAGTCTAGATTTAAGATGTCATAAATGCCTTTATGCACATAAGCAGGGTATTGGTCTGCTTGGTAGTCATCCGGCTTTAACAATAAAATCGGTAGATTAGGTTGCTTTGACAGTCGAATTAAGCTTAAAGCTTGTTCATATTTTAAGTCATAAGCACGACCGAAAATAATCAAATCCCAATTGAGGTTGAGCTGTTTTTCGAAACCTTGTAAGTCATCGAGTAGCACGGCTTCAACTTGATGTTCGCTTTGAGTTAGAAGATCACGTATTTGGTTAAAACGTATTTGGTTGTCATCAATGATGAGCAGACGTGTTTCGGTACGCTTTAATTTTTTGGACAATAATGGATTTCTCACTTCAACGCTTCCCATAAATCGTGATTTTTCGTGTCGTTCACTTGTTTATTAATAAATTCGGTGACTAGATGCTCTTGTTGATCATTGAGTAATTCGTATTCAAAACGAATAAAACTTTGGGTGATCAATTGAGCCTTGGTTAGATAAACTTTAAGTTCCTCTTTGCCTAAACGTAAATGTATTGTTTGCTTTTCGCGGAATAGATTAGAACCAGGTAAAATTAGTGTTGTGCTGGTTTGGTCAAGTTGAGCGGTTTGAACCAAGAGAGCAGGTTGATAATTATGCGTATTTCGATCGGTACGAATATGCCCCGCACATGGATACATATCTTGGGTTAAAATTTCTAAGCCCAGCTCTAAGCTCTTTTCCGCAGATTGCTTAATCCAACGAATAACACCACCGCGCCATTGGCTTTGGGCATTTTCTTGTACCAAAATAAACTCGCCCGTTTTTAAGTTTGCTGGTGTAGCACCGGTCCATTTAATACGGTAACCATTGACACTGATGTCGAGAACTTCAGCAGAATGAATCTGTTTCGCTTCACGGTCCAGTGCTTTGGCATTTGAAACAGAAGTTTGAATGTTATTATCCATTGAGTTGATGAAACTCGATTCATTCTGAAGATTATAGTTGGATTCTAACTCGAGTGTTTCTTGCAGTAATTTACCTTTAGACAGATAGAAATGTGCAACTGATAAGCCAAAGCAAATATTAATTTCAGCAGAGTAATCATAACGCTCATGTTTACGTTCCACATTATTCATTAATAAGTTATGAATATGGAAATGCAAGGCAGGCGTGAGGAATAGCTTTTCATTTTTTGATAAGTACTGACCACTTTTGGTTTGTGTTTCCGTGAGATGGTCAAGCAAGTTTTGTGTCGAAATAAAAATATCGGGTGTGTAATGCGACGCTTGATGTGAGTTAAATATAGGTGGATGGTCTTTATTTGAGTCCACCACATAGCGCGATAAAGTCGTTTCTTTGGGTAGAATTTGAATGAGTTTGGCCCAATCATAACTACATAAATATAGCCCCTGAATTTCTGCTGGTCGTATTTGGTTGGTATTAAATATATCCAATAAAATCAGCTGTGAGTACACTTGCGCAATGGTGGTGATTTCGTGTTGCGTACCTAGAAGCTGATTAATATTGGTTTGATCAAAATTGTTTTGAATCGCATATTCAACCAATTGATGTGTTGCATGCCATTGACCAGGAATAGGTGTGCTATAAAGCATTTGTTGTTGATATAACAACATCGCCAATTGTTGCAAAGCATAAAAAATAGATGCTGTACGTGCTGTTTGCAGACTCTTTTTATGACCAAACGAAAAAATAGAAAATTTTTGTTGATTGAGCTGCGTATTGCAACGCATCGCGATATCAATATAGATTTTGGCAAAATGGCTACGCAACAACATCGCCAATTCAATAATCTGGTCATTACGATCAGTGGTAATTAAACTGTGATTGGCAAAATGCTTTTCTAAGCTAGTGAGTACATTTTCTAAGGTTGGATGTAGGATTTGCACCAAGTCAAATCGCAACATTTCTTGGCATTTCAATTCAGAAATTTCAAGCAAAGCATTAAATAATGATTTAGATGAAGTCCCCAATTGTAAAATGGAGACGCTATTTAGCCATTCCTGCAAACCTTTGGCAGTGGTAGGACAAAAACTGAGTTGATCCAGCTTAAGTTCAGTCGATTTCTGAAATATGTCTGAAGTACGCTTAGTCATCTTTATTATTTAACTCAAAAAGTTGAAACCCCAAAAAGCGGTGTTTTATTTTTCTCGCCCGCAATTTCCCGAACTAGTTTAGGAACCAAATACCCCGGTAGGTTCGCTAAAACCGCTTTATAAATGTCATCTATGTCCTGCGGTGATCGATCAAAATGATGAGCACCTTTAACTTTGTCTAGGACATGTAAATAGTATGGCATAACGCCTGCATCAAATAAGCGATAGCTTAAATCGACTAAAACGTCGGCAGAATCATTGACCCCTTTGAGTAAAACAGCCTGATTGAGGACTGTAATTTGTTCCTTGACCAGTTTAGAAAGTTGGCTACAAGTGAAATCATCTAATTCTGATGCATGGTTTGAGTGTACCACTAGAATAATCCGCAGCCTACTGTTTTTTAAAATAGAAATAAACGCATCATTGATCCGATTGGGGATAACAATAGGAACGCGTGAATGAATTCTCAAAAATTTAATTTGTGGAAGTGATTCTAAGCGTTCAATCCAAAGCTGAAGTTTGCGATCAGATAAAGTTAATGGATCGCCACCACTTAAAATCACTTCATTAATATCAGGCTGACTTACTAAATAGTCACGAATATTTGGCCAATCATCTTGTTTAGGTAGGTTTTCTTGATAGGGGAAATGCCTACGGAAGCAATAACGACAGTGAACGGCACATGCGCCTGTGAGCGTTAAAAGAAAGCGTGACTTATATTTGTGTAATACGCCTGGCTGTTGATTGGCTTGCTCTTCACCCAGTGGATCAGTGACAAATCCTTCGTGTTCTTCAAGCTCTAAATGATGCGGGAGAACTTGTAAAAGGAGGGGGTCGAATGCATTACCCAATTGCATTTTTCCGACGAATGCACGAGGTACGCGCAGTTTGAACTGTTTACTGGCCAATAGAGCGCCAGACAAGAGTTGCTCTGGAGAAAGTTGTAATAGCTCAAGCAGTTCTGCTGGATCAGTCACTAAATTGCTCAGTTGGGTTTGCCAGTTTTGCTCTTGGTATAAATAGTTTATCATGCCACGTGCTTGAAATTGTGCTAGATGAATGATCTGATTCTGCTTATATAGGGCTTCAAAAGAAGATCTTTGAGGGTATAGAAGATAAATCTAGATTAAGAATTGTTCGGATTAGAAGCTGTTAGGTTCTCGTCCGAAGTATGGCACAATTCTAATGCGAAGCCTCATGTAGGGGAAGCTTTTCGGGTTTTTTCGAGTATGCGCTAAGCAGCAAACGAATAGTTACGGATTTTTTATGCTGATTTTATTCGTTTTGCGGGCATAGAATGGTAAAATAATAGATACGTGTCTTTTGTATAGGTCACAATAACAACATTTTAAATGGTTTGCATTGTCGTTCTTGTACGTTAATAGATTAAAGTTAGTAAGTTTGGAGTGCGCCAGTCATGGCCTATTTTTCTACGAATGATTTCAAGTCAGGCCTTAAGGTCATGCTTGATGGTAACCCATGTTCAATCATGGAAAACGAATACGTTAAACCAGGTAAGGGCCAAGCCTTCAACCGCGTAAAATTACGTAACCTTAAAACTGGTAAAGTTTTAGAAAAAACATTTAAATCTGGTGAAAGTTTAGAAGCAGCTGACATTGTAGAAGTAGAAATGGAATACTTGTACAACGATGGCGAAATGTGGAACTTCATGGATCCAGTATCATTTGAGCAAATCGCAGCTGACAAAACAGCAATGAGCGATGCTGCTAAATGGTTAAAAGACGATTCTAACGAAAAATGTACAATTATGTTATTCAACGGCGTGCCATTGAACGTAACTGCACCTAACTTCGTTGTACTTCAAATCGTTGAGACTGATCCAGGTGTACGTGGTGATACTTCTGGCGGTGGCGGTAAGCCTGCAAAACTTGAAACAGGTGCAGTAGTACGTGTTCCATTGTTTGTACAACAAGAAGATAAAGTTCGTGTAGACACTCGTACTGGTGACTATTTAGAACGTGCATAATAGCTAATTTTTAGACTATTATCAGAAGGGATGATGAAAAATCATCCCTTTTTTATGGGCGTTTATGCCAAAGTCGTAGAGGAAATCAACAGTCACAGGAGTACAGTTTCACAGGATGAAACAGCAGTACCTCGAACTAGAAAAAATAAGCTGATTTATTTCAACAGAAATGAGGGATTGACATGGAAAATATACAATCGAAGCCAGGCTTGGTTTCGAAAATTGTATGGCTCTTAGTGGCCATTGTAGGTGCAGTATCTTTTGGGATACTGGCCGTTAGCCGTGGAGAGCATGTAAATGCCGTCTGGCTAATTTTAGCAGCAATCTGTGTTTATAGTATTGCATACCGTTTTTATAGTTTATTTATTGCCAACAAGGTATTTGAACTCAATGAGCGCCGTTTAACACCTGCACATCGCTTAAATGATGGTTTAGACTACGTACCAACTAACAAAGGCGTATTGTTTGGGCATCATTTTGCAGCCATTGCCGGTGCAGGTCCTTTAGTCGGTCCGATCTTAGCAGCACAAATGGGTTATTTACCCGGCACAATTTGGCTTTTGGTTGGTGTGGTCTTGGCGGGTGCAGTTCAAGACTTTTTAGTCTTGTTTATATCTACACGTCGCGATGGTCGCTCACTAGGTGAAATGGCCAAACAAGAGCTGGGTTCATTTGCCGGCATCATTGTGATGTTGGGCGCTTTGGGTGTGATGATCATCATTCTTGCCGTCTTGGCATTGGTCGTTGTCAAAGCCCTTACGAATAGCCCGTGGGGTGTGTTTAGTATTGCAGCCACTATTCCAATTGCAATTTTTATGGGCATTTATATGCGCTATATCCGCCCAGGGAAAATTGCAGAAGTGTCGATTATTGGTTTTGTACTGATGATGGCAGGCATTATCTATGGTGGTGATGTTGCACAGCATCCGTATTGGGGGCCATTCTTTACGCTAACAGGTACTGAGTTGACTTGGTGGCTGATTGGCTATGGTTTTGTGGCTTCTGTATTGCCTGTATGGTTGTTATTGGCACCACGTGACTATTTATCTACGTTCTTAAAAATTGGCGTCATTGCTGGTTTGGCCGTGGGGATTATGGTGGCAATGCCAATGCTGAAAATGCCTTCTGTGACGCATTTTGTCGATGGTACAGGGCCAGTATTCGCAGGCTCGATGTTCCCATTCTTATTTATTACCATTGCCTGCGGTGCAATTTCTGGTTTCCATGCTTTAGTTTCTTCGGGCACCACACCAAAATTGGTTAATAATGAAAAAGATATTCGTGTGATCGGCTATGGCGGCATGCTAATGGAGTCTTTTGTTGCGATTATGGCTATGGTCTGCGCAACGATTCTTGAACCTGGCGTGTATTTTGCCATTAACTCACCAGCTGCTGTACTTGGAACAACTGTTGAAAGCGCGGCTGAAGCAGTACGTACACTTGGTTTTGTGGTAACGCCTGAAGCATTGACGCTACTTGCACAAGAAGTGGGTGAAAACTCAATTCTGTCACGTACAGGTGGTGCACCAACCTTTGCGATTGGTATGGCACACATTATTACGGAAATTTTTAATAACCGTTCAATGATGGCATTCTGGTATCACTTTGCAATTCTGTTTGAAGCATTATTTATTTTAACGGCCGTGGATGCAGGTACGCGTGCATGTCGTTTTATGGTGCAAGACACAGTTGGTATTGTAATTCCTGCAGTGAAAAACTCGCACAATTTCTTTGGTAACTTATTAGGCACAGCTGTCGCAGTTGCAGGCTGGGGCTTCTTTGTTTATCAAGGTGTGGTCGATCCGCTCGGGGGCATTAATAGCTTATGGCCACTGTTTGGTATTGGTAACCAAATTTTGGCAGCCATGGCGCTTATTTTGGGTACGGTTATTCTGTTCAAAATGAAAAAAGAAAAATATGTTTGGGTGACAATCATTCCAACAGTATTCTTATTCGTTACATCAATGACCGCTGGCTGGCAAAAAATCTTCCACGAAAACCCGAAAATTGGTTTCTTGGCGCAGGCAGATCGTTTTAATGCGGCAATAGCAAAAAATGAATTGTTGGCGCCAGCAAAAACTATGGCTGAAATGCATACCGTGGCTTTATCAAATCAAATTAATGCTGCATTGTGCGCATTCTTTATGATTGTGGCGTTCGTGATGTTATTTGCAGCCATTGGTGTGGTACGTCGTGCACTCGCAAATCCACAACCATCTGTGGTTGAGGGTGAAGCTGTGTACCGTGATCCTAAAGACATTGTGGCATCTAATCACCATTAATGAGGAGACAGAGATGAATCTGAAATTTGCAAAAAGTGGCAAAACAGTGATTTATAAAATCATTAAAATGACCATCATGTCGCAAAAGGATTTGATTCTGAATCCAAAAAACTGGTCAAGAATTGCGACTTTGTGGCAACGCTTGCAGCAGAGTTTTCGCTTGATGGTAGGTGTGCCAGATTATCAAAATTATTTGGAACACATGAAGAAGCACCATCCTGATTTGGAAGCCATGGATGCCAAAACTTTTTATCGCTACTGTGTGGATGCACGCTATCCGACAGCAGGTGGAAATATGAAGAAGTGTCCTTGTTAAGACCACGTTAAATGATAAAAAAGCGCCTTTCGAGGCGCTTTTTTTTGTTCTGCTAAAATACTGTTATATGAATAGGAAAAACACAGAGGCTGTATTGGCGCACGTTATTGATGGGTATTTTTTATATATTTGGCATTAGACAGATAGCTATTGATGTCATTAGATATTAGAAAAATCATTGAGTTATAAGTTTTGCATATTGATGAAAACACGGTATGTTAAAGCCATACCGTTTTTTATTGGGGAATGAAGCGTGTTTTGGGGAAAAGAAAAGACTATTACAGTGCCAAATGAAATGCTGGATGAACAGCAACTTGCGCTGTATTACCCGAAAATTGAAGAATTTCTAACCCAAATTAATCAAATTATTTTAGATAAAAACCAACAAACTAAATTGGCATTGTGTAGCTTACTTGCAGGTGGTCATGTCTTATTTGAAGACTTACCAGGTTTGGGGAAAACCACACTATCAAGCAGTTTGGCGCATTTGGCTGGCTTACAATTTCAGCGCATTCAATTTACCAATGACATGCTCGCGAGTGATGTGATTGGCGTGAATATGTTTAACCAAAAAGAACACCAGTTTGAGTTTAAACAAGGGCCAGTTTTTACCCAAATACTATTGGCGGATGAAATTAACCGTTGTAGTCCAAAAACACAAAGTGCACTTCTTGAAGCGATGGAAGAAGGATTCGTGACAGTCGATGGTGCACGTTATGCTTTGCCTAAGCCATTTTGGGTCATTGCAACACAAAACCCGCTCTTTCAAAGTGGTACTTATGCATTGCCAGAATCACAATTAGACCGTTTTCTCATGCGCTTATCTTTAGGTTATCCATCGCGCCATGCTGAAAAACTACTATTACAACAAAATACGCGCCAACAATTGATTGCAACTTTGGCTCATGTCTTTGAAGAACAGGACATCTTAATGCTTCAGTCCTTAGTCCATCAGATTTATGTGGGCGATCAAGTTTTGGATTATATTTTGGACTTGGCGGAAGAAAGCCGTAAAGGCCGACATGGATTATCA
Source organism: Acinetobacter sp. SWAC5 (assembly GCF_003419885.1). Taxonomy (NCBI): domain Bacteria; kingdom Pseudomonadati; phylum Pseudomonadota; class Gammaproteobacteria; order Moraxellales; family Moraxellaceae; genus Acinetobacter; species Acinetobacter sp. SWAC5. The sequence continues at coordinate 14,842 of NZ_QUWR01000009.1, read as the reverse complement.
ACTCGAGGGGTATTGGCCTTAAAACGTTCGGCTCAATCGTATGCGCTCATTGAAAAACGATCTTTTGTGATTCCAGATGATGTGCAGGCAGTTTTTACAGCGGTTGCATCGCACCGTATCGGGCTAAATCCGCATGAGGCAGAATTGCTGTTGCAACGTGTGAAGTTAATCTAAGGAGGCAATATTTTGGCGTCCTTATGGCAGAAGTGGCTGACGAAACGCTTTGCATATACAGGTGAGAAAACTCTGACCCAAAAAGATGTCTTGGTGTTTATGTATCAGCAGGGTTATTTATTTTTAGTCCTCATTTTTATTACTTTTGTGGCAGGGGTGAACTATGCCAACAATCTAATTTTAGGCTTTTGCTTTTTAATTAGTGCTGTACTGTGCATGAGTTTTTATCTCACTTTTAAGCAATTACATGGCATGCGTTTGGAAATCAATGTCTCGGAATTGGGCCAAGTTGGGCAAGTCCTTCATTTAGATGTATACATACGCCAAAACCAAGTACTCACGCGCTATCTGTGGATTCGTTGTGAAGATCAACTGTTTAAACTGTGTGTGACGGAGCAGAAGCAACAGTTGCGTATACCATTGTATGCACCGCAAAGAGGACAATTTCATTATCCGAATATACAGATTTATTCGATTTATCCCTTCGGTTTGGTGCGTGCATGGAGCTATTTATATTTAAATAAATCCAGCTGGATTGCACCACAGGCGCTGTCTCCTGAGTTGGAAAATAAACATCATCCACAGCAGTTTGATAAAGAAATGGATGAGTTTCGTGAACTACGGGCATTTCGGGAAGGAGATTCCTTACAGGCCGTATCGTGGAAGCAAGTTGCACGTGGGCAGGGGCTATATATCAAAGTGTTTGAGCAGTATTCGGATCAGCATCGTATTGATATTGACTACAATCACATGCCAAGTGCCTCACATGAAGAGAAGCTGAGCATGATGATGGGGTTGGTGGAACAGTGTGAGCAACAGCAATTGAATTATGCCATGTATTTGCCCCATGCTGAATTAAGCAGCGGTTTGGGGGATGCACAGTTGTACCAAGCTCAACTTTTATTGGCACAGGCTTAAATTATGGTTGCGTATTCTGTTCGCGTTTCAATGCTCTTGAGTTTGGCTTTACTACTCATCGCTCAGGCCATGTTTTTACCTGTTGCATTGAGTATTAGCTTTTTTGTGATGTGGCTATGCTTATTTTTACGACGCCATCATGTAGATGGTTCTTTAAAAAGGCATTGGACTTTTTTACTCACTTTTATTGCTTTATTGAGTATCTATTTTAGTTATCGAAGCTTTATTGGGGTAGAAGCAGGCGTTGCAGTGCTGAGTACATTTTTATTTGCCAAAGCTTTGGAAAGTAAAAATAAGCGCGATCTGATCATTTTATTTAATTTTGCCTTATTTGTATCTGCAAGTTCATTTCTGTTCAGTCAATCCTTTGCGATGGCTGTGATCGTCATTTTAAGTTTGCTGAGCTGTTTTACGGGCTTGTACCGTATACAAACCAGCGAGTTCGAGCATCAAAAAACTATAGCTTTAAAACAAGACTTGGCGCATGTGGCTAAGTTTTTATTGTATGCGGTGCCATTTTTTGTGTTGCTCTTTTTGTTTTTCCCACGCTTGCCACCCCTGTGGCATATACCCATTCCCGATGATTCAAGCGTGACAGGTATTAGCGATAGCATGTCGCCGGGAGATATTGCCAAACTATCGCAGTCTAGTGAGTTGGCCTTTCGGGTTATTGGCGAGATGAGTCAATTACCCGTACGTCATGAATTATATTGGCGGGCAATGGTGCTGGATCTCTATGATGGACAGCGATGGACCAGTAGCCATTTTAACCAACGTGAAGTTGTACCTAGCCGTTTGCAGGAACTGAATGCAGATGTGCGCTGGCAATATCAATATTTAGCGGCAGATCCACGGGTGCAGTGGATTACGGGCTTAGAGCAGTCGATTCCCAATACGACATCCTATGTATTGGCCATTGATGGACGGATTACGCCACGCCGTATGCTGTTAAAGCCTGAGCCTATATCGCTGAGTTTAATTCAGACTCAAGAGTTAATGCCAATTAGACAAGATGAAGCATTTACTTTATACCAGCATTTTACGGCAACACAAAAATCAAAAGATCCTAAAGCACAGCAATTGGCACAGAAAATTTATAGTCAGAGTCATCAACAGCCTGCTGTGTATATTCAACATGTATTGCAATGGTATAAACAACAAGGCTTTGCTTACACACTATCACCTGGTGTGCTAGGACAAGATCGTGTAGATGACTTTTTATTTAAGAGCAAACAAGGCTTTTGTGAGCATTATGCTTCGAGCTTTGTGATGCTCATGCGTTATGTTGGTATTCCTGCACGCGTAGTTGTTGGGTATCAGGGTGGACAGGCTGCACCAGATGGCAAAAGCTGGGAGGTGCGCCAACTCGACGCACATGCATGGACCGAAGTTTGGTTAAATGGAAAATGGCATCGGTATGACCCAACCGCAATGATTGCACCACAGCGTATAGACAATGGAATGCAAAATTATATGGGTTCTGATACGCGTGTATTGGGAGATTCTAGTTCTGCTTTAAGTCAACGAAGTTTCGCTATGCTGACGCAATTAAGGATTTGGAGTGATTATGCAAGTTACCAATGGCAAAGTAAGGTCGTTGGTTATAATGCTGAAACCCAAAAAAACTGGTTTGGTCGTATAGGTTTAAGTTCAAGTTATGCAGGCGCTATTGCACTAATCATTGGACTACTCGTAATAGCTGGCGTGTATTTTATATGGATTTATTGGCGAGCACGTCAACAAGTCAATGCTTGGCAACGTGTAATTTTTAAGTTTAATGCGGATGTTGCACCGCGTTTTAAGAGGCTTCCTGCAGAAACCTTTAGTGCGTGGATGTTACGGTTACAAAATCATGTAGATAAAGCCAAGCAAGATGACTTTAAGGCATTGGCTGACTTATATATTCAGCAGATGTATGCACCCAATGATTTAGAGAAACAAGATGCGCTCGAACAGTTTAAATGCTTGCTTAAAAGATGTTCAAGCATGCTTAAAAAGTTATGAAAAAACTTGTCTAGCCAAATAAAAATGAATATGATGCTTGGACTTCAGGTGTATAGCTCAGTTGGTTAGAGCGCTACGTTGACATCGTAGAGGTCTCCAGTTCGAGTCTGGATATACCTACCAAGATTTTAAAAAAGCAGAATCATTTCGATTCTGCTTTTTTTATGCATTGGATTATATAAAACTAAACGACACGATTTGTCGTGGTGGTAATTTAGTCGAATTGTATTCGTTATTAAAATTTTTATAATAAAATAAATAACTTCTGAAAAATAAATAAAATGGAACAGCTGAATCCATCCGATTTAAAAGCGATATTGCATTCAAAGCGGGCTAATCTTTACTACATTGAATATGCACGAGTGATGCAAAAAGATGGGCGCGTTTTATATTTAACTGAAGCTAAAAACGAAAATCAGTATTGGAATATTCCAATCGCGAATACTACCGTTCTTATGCTCGGCACAGGAACATCAATTACACAAGCTGCGATGCGCATGCTTGCGAGTGCAGGAGTATTAGTTGGCTTCTGTGGCGGTGGTGGCACACCACTCTTTATGGGCTGTGAAATTGAATGGATGACGCCACAAAGTGAGTATCGCCCGACTGAATATATGCAAGGTTGGATGCAATTTTGGTTTGATGATGCCAAACGCTTAGAGGTGGCAAAACAATTTCAATTGGCTCGAATTGAGTTTATTCAAAAAATTTGGTCTAAAGATCGAGACTTAAAAGAATATGGTTTTCATGTTGATGATCTGGACATTCAACAAGCGCTGAATAATTATACCGCAAAAATTTCACAGCAAAGCAAAGTTGGGGATTTACTTCTTGCTGAAGCAGCAACGACAAAGCAATTGTATAAAATTGCTGCCACACGTACAGGGCTGAAGGATTTTAGCCGTAATCCTGAGCAAGGGGATTTGGCGAATGACTTTTTGAATCATGGAAATTATCTTGCTTATGGCCTCGCTGCAACTACGCTTTGGGTACTAGGAATTCCACATGGCTTTGCGGTGATGCATGGTAAGACTCGACGTGGTGCTTTAGTTTTTGATATTGCAGATTTAATTAAAGACGCTGTGGTACTTCCATACGCATTTATCTGTGCCAAAGAAAAAATGACTGAGCAAGAATTCAGACAACAAATATTGCAGAAATTCACAGAGCATAAATGTTTGGACTTCATGTTTGATAATGTCAAAGCGCAAGCTTGCAAAAATCATAATGATGAAGGTGATGCATTATGATTGTGACCTTCATTAGCCAATGCGAAAAGAAAGCCATTCCACGTACACGGCGAGTACTCGATGCTTTTGCTGACCGAATTGGCGATAACACGTGGCAAACCATCATTACAGAAGATGGTCTAATCGCCGTTAAGAAATTATTGCGTAAAACTGTGACAAAAAGTACAGCAGTCAGTTGTCATTGGATACGGGGTAGACGTCGAAGTGAGTTGCTGTGGGTGGTGGGGAATCGGAATAAGTTTAATAACGAGGGAATTGTGCCTGTAAATACAACACAGAAAAAGTTAGATCAAAACAAATGGGAAAATGATTGGCACTATTTACCTTTAATCAAAGCATTAGTCGCAATTTCTGCGTTATTACATGATTGGGGAAAAGCTTCTGTTTTATTTCAAGAAAAACTACAACCAAAGAGTAAAAATGCGAAGAAAGGTGATCCTCTTAGACATGAATGGATTTCTTGCCTATTACTGAATGCACTAGTGCAATCATCAGGAAATACAACAACCGATGAAGCATGGTTGAAAATGCTGATGGAGCAACATTCGCATGAAGATGATTTAAAACAAGCGGTTTTAACAGGTTTAGATCAAACGAAAGCCTTAGATCAATTGCCACCTTTTGCACAATTGGTGGCTTGGCTGATTGTGTCGCATCATCGTTTACCTGATTTAAAAGAAGAAGAACGTCGTAAAGATTATGCCAGTACAAAACGAGAAACATTATCTGCAATGCTGAAAAGCATTAAAGCAGATTGGGGCTATCAAAATAAATTTGATGATGAATATCAACAGCGCGTTTTAAAATGTTTTGAATTTGAGCTGGGCTTATTAAGCCAATCAAACCATTGGACGAAGCAAATTAAAAAATGGTCAGCACGGTTATTACAAGAAACTAAGCATCACAGCATTATTTTTGAAGATGGCAGTTGGCGTGTCATTTTGCATCATGCACGTTTGTGTTTAATGTTAGGGGATCATTATTATTCGTCTTGTGATGCTGATAAGGATTGGGAAACTTCACTGAAATTAATAGCGAATACAGATTTTAAAACTAAACAACCTAAACAATACTTAGACGAGCATTTGGTACATGTCAGTGATAATGCCATGAAAGTGGCACAATCATTAAGCCGTTTAGCTGATGATATGGAACCTGCTTATGATATTGCTAAACTTAAAAAGAAAAGTCCTGATGGGTTTGGGTGGCAAGATCAAGCAGTCAAAGGAATTCAAAGTTTTATTCAAAAACATGAAGATGCTCAAAAACAAGGCTGGTTTATTGTCAATATGGCAAGTACCGGCAAGGGGAAAACTATTGCCAATGCCAAAATTATGCAGGCATTGTCACCAAATGCAGATTCATTGCGTTATATCTTAGCTTTAGGATTAAGAACTTTAACCTTACAGACAGGGGATTCTTATCGTAATGATATTGGCTTGCAAAGTGATGAACTTGCGGTATTTATTGGCTCAAAAGCGGTACAAGAGTTACATCAAAAAAATAAATCTAAAGCAGATGAAAATGAAATTAATGTAGAAGAAATAGGCTCAGAATCACTCGAAACATTATTAGACAATGAACTTGATTATGATGTGCTACCACAAGCAGATTTTATGAATGTTTTATTTCCACAAAATCAAGCCGAGAAAAATAAAGCATTTTTATATAAACCTGTTTTAGCCTGTACGATTGATCATATTATTGCTGCGACGGAAACCAAACGAGGTGGAAAATATATTTTACCGAGTTTGCGCTTATCATCCTCTGACCTCGTAATTGATGAGGTTGATGATTTTAATGGACAAGATTTAATTGCGATTGCTCGATTAGTGCATTTAACAGGTATGTTAGGTCGTAAAGTGATGATTTCATCAGCAACGATTCCACCTGCACTGGCTGAAGGGTTTTTTAATGCTTATCAACAAGGTTGGCAACTCTATTGTGCCTTTAAAAAAATTAAAAATACGCAAGCTGTGGCCATGTGGGTAGATGAAGTTAAAACCCAAATTACGATGGTTGAAGATATTCAAAGTATTAATGCCTATCAACAAGACCATAAAAAATTTGTACAGATTCGTGCAGAACAATTGCAACAACAAATCATTAAACATAAGGCTTATATTGTTGATTGTTCAGATTTAGTCTCTGCTAAAGAGCAAGTGAAATTAGATGAAAGCATACAACAGCAGTATTTTGAACGGATTAAGCTACATGCTGAAAAACTACATCTAGCACATCATACAATTGATCAAAAAACAGGGAAAAAAGTCTCTTTTGGCGTGATTCGCGTTGCCAATATTCCACCATGCGTGGCATTAACTCGATATTTACTCAATGCAGAATGGTCAGACAATATTGCACCACGTGTGATGGCATATCATAGCCGACAAGTGATGTTATTACGCAGTGAACAAGAACGGCATTTAGACCAAGCTTTAAAACGCAAGGAAAAACAAGGCGAACAACCACAGGCATTTTTAGATACAGGTAATGATGGCGTGATTCGTCAGCATTTAGATCGTACTGATGCCGAGCATGTGATCTTTATTTTAGTGGCAACGCCAGTAGAAGAGGTTGGACGGGATCACGATTTTGATTGGGCTATTGTGGAACCTTCGTCTTATCGTTCCATTATTCAATTGGCAGGGCGTGTTTTACGTCATCGGAAAATCAGTCAGCATATTACTCAGCCGAATATTGCGTTAATGCAATATAACTTAAAGGGTTTGAGAGGTGCACAAGTTGCTTTTGAAAAGCCAGGGTTTGAAATAAATAATGATAAATTTAAATTAAGTACCAAAAATTTATCAGAACTTTTAGATGATGACGTAAGTTTAGGCATTAATGCGATTCCGCGTATTCAAGCAAAGCAAATTTTACAAGCCACGCAAAAATTAGCAGATTTAGAGCATGCAGTTTTAGCAGATAGTTTGACAAGTTATAACAAGATGGGTGCAAAACCTTTAAATGCGTGGCTCACGCAAACATGGTTTTTAACCGCTTTACCGCAAAGATTTGCCCCATTTAGACAAAGCTCACCCAATATTCAATTATTTGCAGTATGGCAAGCGCATAAGCTTACGTTTTGCATTAAAGATGATTTTGGCAAGTATATTAACCGTAATGGTTTTTATCAAATCACGCATTTAGAGCTTAATAAATGTGAAAAATTACGTTTATGGTTAGATCGAAATTACAGCGACATTTTACGTCGTATGGCGGTTGATTCTTTGCAAGAAAATGAGGATATTGAAACAAAGATGGAAGTATTATCAAAACGTTATGGGGAAATCATGTTGCCTGAATATGATGAAGATAAAGCGTTGTTATATTCAGATCAATTTGGATTAATTATAAAAAATTAAGGAGGAGATATGACTGCAAGCATTCATACTTTTTTAAATGAACGTAAAGAATTATGGTTAAAAGACCGTTTAAAAAAAACCACGAATGACATAGAAATTGCAGAGTTACAGCAACAAGCAGACGATAAATTTCATTTAAAAGAATGGTTACTTGATGCAGCAAAACGTGTTGTACAACTGTCGATGGTGAGTCATCCAAGTAAATTTAGTCATCCAAGTGCAAAGACTTCAAGCATTATTGCCCCTGTATCTGCCAATAAAGATGGTTATTTACGTACAGGCAATGTGGACTATCCATTAGATGTATTTGGTAATGCGGCTTCAATGGACGTTTATAAATTTTTATGTTTGTCATTAAGCAATGAACTTTCTGTTTTAGATGGTTTTGAGCAAGATGATCAAAATCTAAAAAATTTGATTCAACAAGCTTCGTTAGATTTTGAAACATTGAAAACTAATTTTTTAATGATTAAACAAAATGATACGACAAGTAAAACGGATCATTTGATTAAACAGGTTTATTTCCCTATTGCACAAGATGAATATCATTTACTGTCAATTTTGACACCATCAGGATTAATCACTCGATTAAAACAGAAAATTGATCACATACGATTTTCTGAGCAAACTAAATTTGCCAAAGAAAATCGTAAGAAAAATAAGCATGATACGGAAGGTTATGCTGATATTTTTGATTTAACAGTCACAGCTTATGGTGGGACACAACCACAAAATGTCAGCGTACTTAATAGCCAAAATGCAGGGCGAGCATATCTTCTCTCAAGCTGTCCGCCAACTTTAGAAAAACGTGCGATTCGATTGCCTAAAACAGATTTTTTTGCTCAGTGTTTGTATCGCAAAAATTATCAGGAAAGTTTTGCTCAACTACATAAATTCATGCAGTTAGATATTAATAATATTGATATTCGTACCGCAATACACAACATCATTGGGTTTGTAATTGATCAAGTTTTATTACAAGCATTTAAAATTCGTGAGACTTATCCTGAGACGTGGTCAGATCAAGATTATTATCTAGGTTTACCTAAATTACAGCGAATTTGGTTAGATCAGCAATACCAAAATGAACGAGAAAATGATGCTGAATGGCGTGATGAAATTAGCCAAAATATTGCCCGTTGGATTTTACGCAGTTATGAAAAAGCAATTAATGATTCTTATACCTTGGGGACAGGAGAATTATTAGATGTACAACAACGGGTAGAACATTCATTGCAACACGCCAAGGAGTTCTTTTAATGCGTCAATTTTTATTGATTCCACATTTAAAAATCCATAATGCCAATGCAATGAGTAGCCCATATACCATTGGTTTTCCTGCCATGACGGCTTGGTTAGGTGCTGTACACGCGTTACAACGCAAGCTACACAGCAAAAATGCAGAGATTGAACTGACAAAAATTGCAGTCAGTTGTCATGATTTTAACTTACAAACCTATAAGGGACGTGGCGACTTTGTCCATTCGATTGTAGGAACAGCGAACCCTTTAGATAAAGATGGCAATCGACCTGCATTTATTGAAGAAGCACGTTGTCATTTAGACGTATCTTTGCTGATTGAATGTGAAAATATTGATCCTGATGAAAAAGATGAGTTTTTACAACTTGTACAGCAATTGGTTATAAGTATGAAATTTGCCAGTGGCGATGTTTTATCAGTTAAGCCATGTAAGATTTTAAATTTTGACGAAGAAGAAGATCAAACGAAACAACTTCGTCCAATTTTAAATCAACTAATGTTAGGACATGTTCTGATTGAACGTCGTGACTTAGTGCTACAAGGTATGAATGACGGCTTAGATGCTTTAGATGCGGTGTTGGACTATCTCAAAGTGACACATAACTCAACGCTAGATGATGATGAAAAGGTGACATGGACATCTAAGCGTAAAGCCCAAGGTTGGCTGGTGCCCATTGCGGTAGGTTTTCAAGGCATTTCTGAACTTGGACAAGCAAAAAACCAACGTGATGCCAATACACCACACCGATTTGCTGAAAGTGTGCTGACTTTAGGTGAATTTGTTATGCCGTATCGTATTGAAAGTATTGATCAACTTTTATGGCAATATCATGTTGATTTAGAAAATAATTTATACCTTTGCCAAAACTTAACAACACAATCTATTTTAACTTTATAAAAAAGGATATTCGCTCATGGCTAAAAATGAAAAAGCAGTTGCTAGCGTACTTGCATTTGAAAAAAAACTTGTACCATCAGATGGTTATTTTTATGGAACAACTTGGGAAAATCGCACAGAGCAATCTGCTTTAAAACTAATTGAAAAATCTGTACGCGGCACAATCTCAAACCGTTTAAAAGCTGCTGATGCTGATCCATTAAAATTAGATGCAAAAGTGGAAAATGCTAATCTTCAAATTGTTGATGCTTGTGCATTGGCTGAACATCAAGATACGTTAAAAGTGGCTTTTACTTTAAAAGTATTGGGTGGAATTGAGCAACCATCGGCGTGTAATAATGAAAACTTTTTTAAATCTTATAAAGCAGTGGCGCAGAATTATATTAAAACTTATGGTTTTTCAGAGCTCGCCAAACGTTATGCATTAAATATTGCCAATGCACGGTTTTTATGGCGTAACCGTGTTGGTGCAGAAAAAATAGAAGTTGTGGTTACAGTTAATGATCAAGAATCGGTAAGATTTAATGCCTTTGACTATAAATTACATGATTTTGATACAGTAGATGCCAAAGTAGAGAATTTAGCAGATCAAATTGCACAGGCTTTAAAAGGTGAATTACCTTATTTACTGATTAAAATTGAAGCCTATGCTTTAGTTGGTCAAGCACAAGAAGTGTATCCAAGTGAGGAACTTGTACTTGATAAGGGCAAGGGCGATAAAAGTAAAATTCTATATCAAGTGAATAATGTGGCTGCGATGCATTCACAAAAAGTGGGTAATGCTTTACGCACCATTGATACATGGTATCCAGAATTTGCAGAGCAAAAATCAGCCATTGCAATTGAACCATATGGTGCCGTCACTAATTTAGGCAAAGCATATCGTACACCTAAAGCTAAACAGGATTTCTTTAGCTTATTTGATAAATATGCATTAGGTGAATCTTTAGAAAATGCCGAACAAGAACATTATGTGATGGCTGTACTCGTGCGTGGTGGTGTGTTTGGTCAAAGTGGAAAGGACGCTTAATATGAAGTTTTATCAGGAGATTACCCTGATTGATCAAGCTGAAATCTCATCATATTTTATTTGGTCAAAGCTTTATACACAGTTACATATTGCTTTGGCTGAAATAAAAGATGTTAATGACAAGGTCAGTATTGGTGTGTCTTTTCCTCAATATATTTTTGAAGAAAAGACCGATCAACAAAAAGCCAAAGTCAACTTAGGTAAAAAATTACGCTTATTTGCTCAATCTGAATCCGATTTAGCAAAATTGGATATCCGAAAATGGCTAGAACGTTTAGAAGATTATGTACATATTACTTCTATCCGTGAAGTACCTAGCGACATCAAAGGCTATGCAGTTTATAAACGTAAACAAGTGAAAACCAATGCTCAGCGTTTGGCTCGTCACCGTGTAAAACGTGGAGATATTGGCTTTGATGAAGCACTTGCTCGATATAGCAATGTGGTGACAACAACCAACTTGCCGTATATCGAAATGAAAAGTTTAAGTACGTCTGATCAGCAAGGTGAAAAACGTTTTAAATTATTTATCGAAAAGCAATCTGCTGATAAATCTGAAAATCAGGTTTTTAGCACTTATGGATTAAGTTCCGAATCATCGGTACCCGAATTTTAACCCAATATTTTTTTACTCTTTAACAGCTTAATAAAATCAATAAGTTATGATAGTGGTTTAAACCTTGGGTCTTTTTATAGATTTAAGGGTTAAACTGCTGTTATAGCTTTATTTTTTGCTATAAAATTACTGTTCACTGCCATGTAGGCAGCTTAGAAATTTTCGACATTCTTCTTCTAAATTTTGTAATGGTTCACTGCCATGTAGGCAGCTTAGAAATAGTTATTTAGTTACAGAGCGTTTACAAATGAGTTCACTGCCATGTAGGCAGCTTAGAAAAAAGTCAATTGGTTTATTGCCAACATTTTTATGTTCACTGCCATGTAGGCAGCTTAGAAAATATAAATTTACATAATCGTAATGACGGCCATGTTCACTGCCATGTAGGCAGCTTAGAAAAGTAGTAAACAGATGCCAATTTTGCACCGTATGTTCACTGCCATGTAGGCAGCTTAGAAACGTCAGGGTTTGGAGTTGTTGTTGAATCGGTTGTTCACTGCCATGTAGGCAGCTTAGAAATTCAATCGGTTTTTGTTCTTCAGGCTTAAAATCGTTCACTGCCATGTAGGCAGCTTAGAAATTATGAAAGTCTCCCGACTCATTACACAGGTAGTTCACTGCCATGTAGGCAGCTTAGAAAATCACGTAATCAATGCCCTCCATAAGAGCATGGTTCACTGCCATGTAGGCAGCTTAGAAAATCTGATACCACCTCTACAGGCACAACCGATTGTTCACTGCCATGTAGGCAGCTTAGAAATACTGGCTCAATAAAACGCTTCATAACGTCAAGTTCACTGCCATGTAGGCAGCTTAGAAATTCAGCAGTTTGATCAGTTGGAATAGCTGAGGGTTCACTGCCATGTAGGCAGCTTAGAAATATCTTGATGTATCATTCACACATGTTAAAGTGTTCACTGCCATGTAGGCAGCTTAGAAACGATCAAAGACGATCTTGGCAACTGTTTCGAATGTTCACTGCCATGTAGGCAGCTTAGAAATGAAAAAAAAGCTAATGTTAAGCAGATGCTTGGTTCACTGCCATGTAGGCAGCTTAGAAACGAGCAACAAGCGTTTAGCTCAAGACACAATGGTTCACTGCCATGTAGGCAGCTTAGAAATCATTGGCACGGTTCAAAAAGGTCATTTGTGTGTTCACTGCCATGTAGGCAGCTTAGAAACAGAATGGTCGACATCTCTTCCAGACTGGGAGGTTCACTGCCATGTAGGCAGCTTAGAAATGCGCATTCCGCGATTCACACGCTCTGCTTTAGTTCACTGCCATGTAGGCAGCTTAGAAAAGTGGATAGAGAGTGGTTTAATGTTGGTTGTGGTTCACTGCCATGTAGGCAGCTTAGAAAGAATGGGTGGCGACGCATTGACATTCTTTTTAGTTCACTGCCATGTAGGCAGCTTAGAAAAGATGGGCTGGAACCTTTGGCATTGGATCTGGGTTCACTGCCATGTAGGCAGCTTAGAAAAATATTCGGGACACAGACGGTCGGATCTGCATGTTCACTGCCATGTAGGCAGCTTAGAAAAGTCGAGCACACAATTGAGCTGTCAGGTATTTGTTCACTGCCATGTAGGCAGCTTAGAAAATTAATAAGATGGGGGTACAGGAATTTGAATCGTTCACTGCCATGTAGGCAGCTTAGAAAGACAAAGCCCGGGATAGATGCTTTACCAAACTGTTCACTGCCATGTAGGCAGCTTAGAAAGTCACCAGTAGTCTTATAGAAAATATTCATGCGTTCACTGCCATGTAGGCAGCTTAGAAATATGGATCGGTCATCATCATCAGCAATCCGAAGTTCACTGCCATGTAGGCAGCTTAGAAACTTCAAAGAAAGATATGCTTCCCATGTGTTCTCGTTCACTGCCATGTAGGCAGCTTAGAAAAATCGCACAGAAACCAACAATAAAGAATAATTGTTCACTGCCATGTAGGCAGCTTAGAAACGTATTTTCGGGTTGTACAAAGATGAATGGTCGTTCACTGCCATGTAGGCAGCTTAGAAATCTGTGAATGGATTAATTGGACAAAAGAAAATGTTCACTGCCATGTAGGCAGCTTAGAAAACTGGCGGTACTGCTGAAAGACCTTCTGGCTAGTTCACTGCCATGTAGGCAGCTTAGAAAAAAGTAAAGTTGCTATTTGCTGCAGCACCACCGTTCACTGCCATGTAGGCAGCTTAGAAATGATCTGTATGGCAGTGGCTGTAAGTTGGATAGTTCACTGCCATGTAGGCAGCTTAGAAAAGCGTTAAGCGAAATGTTGTTTAAAGGCGATGGTTCACTGCCATGTAGGCAGCTTAGAAAAAGTATGGGTATTGCTTTTGACAATGGGTACCGTTCACTGCCATGTAGGCAGCTTAGAAATTCTGTCTTGGCATACATAAATTTCAATCCCGGTTCACTGCCATGTAGGCAGCTTAGAAAATCGGAAAAAGGCGGGAAGCTGATTATTCAAGGTTCACTGCCATGTAGGCAGCTTAGAAAAACAGGTGCAATTGGACCGTTCCAAACTACAAGTTCACTGCCATGTAGGCAGCTTAGAAATATGAGACAGATACACACGTATTTGATTTGGAGTTCACTGCCATGTAGGCAGCTTAGAAAATATCGAGCAGTGGCGCAACGAGCTGATGAATGTTCACTGCCATGTAGGCAGCTTAGAAAAAAAGCGTCACGAATTAACGGTACGTTATGACGTTCACTGCCATGTAGGCAGCTTAGAAAATGTGACTGGTAATACCTTGGAATTAGGTAAAGTTCACTGCCATGTAGGCAGCTTAGAAAAAATTTTTGGAAATATCAGCACTGGTTTTAGGGTTCACTGCCATGTAGGCAGCTTAGAAAACTTGAAGAAGTACTGGTCGAAGGCAAGTTACGTTCACTGCCATGTAGGCAGCTTAGAAACAAAAATGACAGGAATTGATCCACCTTCATCTGTTCACTGCCATGTAGGCAGCTTAGAAAAATAGAAGCTAAAGCAATAACAGAAGTTTTAAGTTCACTGCCATGTAGGCAGCTTAGAAAAAATGTTGAGCATAAGGGTAACTGGAAGCGTCGTTCACTGCCATGTAGGCAGCTTAGAAAGAGCAGAAACATTATCTGGATATTTGTTATGAGTTCACTGCCATGTAGGCAGCTTAGAAAAATATTTGTAATGCATCAGCAGATAACTTGCCGTTGAACCGTACCGGGTTTGTCGGAGACTCAGTATTCTGAGAGAATGTTCCGATGACCAAATTAAAATATACCCCTGAAATCAGAGAAAGAGCGGTTCAATTATTGATTGAATCTGAAAAAGACTATCC
>NZ_QUWR01000008.1:0-157285 GCF_003419885.1 Acinetobacter sp. SWAC5 | reverse complement strand
CAATTACTGACAAATATTTGCTCAAATAAACTTCGAGAAATTTCTACCAATTATCAATGAAAATATATTCGATTGATCAACCAGTAAAAATCCACACAAGTTGTTCTTCATAATCTCTTAATGATCTTCTTGTTGGTTCGTCACCAGCAAGCTAGGTCGGCTATATTACACTAAATTTATTTAGTGTCAACAAGTAATTCAAATTATTTTAAACTTATCAAATAAAACCAAACTCAATCAATTCAATCAAGTCTTTGTTTTATCAGAAGTTTTAATCTTCATCACCGCCGATGGATGTGCATTCTACAGCATTTCACATACGTTGCAACCCTATTTTTTATTTTTTTCCATTTATTTTTAAAAAATCCTACCAGGTGTCTTCTTTTTAAACACATTTAGCATTTTCTGTATTATTATTAGACGTATTACACAGTTTTTTATTTGTTTAAGAATAAATCGCCATTTATATAAACTCTCAAAAATATACACAATATGGTTTTTAGCAGAAATAAAACAGGATTTTTGATCTGCGGTCTTTTATTGAGTAGCTCACTATATGCCGCACCTGTATCAGATATCTACCACACATCTTTAGCCATTTTAAGCTACGCCAAGTGGCCTACAAACACGCCTGAAATTTGTGTGGTCAACAATAACCCCTTTGCGCAACAGCTGAAAAACAACCTACCAGCCGATAGCCCATATAAAGTGAGCAATAAACACAGCTCAGAATTACGCTCATCCAATTGCACAGTATTATTTTTTAGCAATCTCAGTGACAAAGAAGAGCAAAATATTTTAAATACAGCAGTAAACTACCCAGCCCTCTCGATTAGTAGTAATAATTTAAACTGTGAAACGGGTAGTGCTTTTTGTCTTTATAAGAAAAATCAAAGCTATGCATTTAAAGTTAATATGGAAAGCTTAACGCAATCCAAAATTCATATTGACCCGCGGGTATTAATGCTCGCAAAACCAGCGGAGTCAAACCCATGAAACAACTGTATAATCCAATTACATTACATCAGCTGTTTACACGCTCTCAGCTGACTATTTTTATTTTAACTTTTGGTATTTGCTCAGCTATTTTACTGGCAATTTCTACTTACACCATGAATGCCTATGCCAAAAATAGTTTAAGCATTTTATCAAATGCCATTAATGAGCGCGTCCAACCCGCTGTGGTCTTTCAAGACCAAAGTACAATGGGGCAAATTTTACAAGAGTACACTCAGCAATACCCGATTCGTTCTATTGATATATTTTCTACGCAAAAAAAAATTTTAGCGCATACAGAGCAGCAACCGATTAGCGCTTGGTCAAGCCAAAACTTACTTGACCTGCTGTTTTATCGCGACCCCATTACCCTCCCTATTCGACACAACAACAAAACTTATGGCCAATTATTGGTGTACGGAAACTCTGCAGACTTGGTGAGTTTCTTTCACAAAATACTGCTCGGGCTATTTCTTGGTTTTTTAATTTTATTGGCTGCTGTTTTTTGGTCTGTCAGCTCTGTCTATCAATACCTTATGCATTCCATTCGTGACATTGTGGAATCATCGCAAACCATTAGTCTTAAAAAGAATTATACCATGCGTGTTTCAAATTCTGACATTCAAGAACTGCAAGCCCTCAGCACGGCATTTAATGGTTTACTCTGTGAAATAGAGCAATCCAATCAAAGTTTAATGTCTGAAAATAATAAACTATTACACCAATCTCGACACGATCCACTCACACAACTTCCAAATCGGCATTTTTTTTATGAAACACTCTTTCAATATTATGAAGATAATAGTGTGCGCAATGCAGCCGTACTGTTTATAGATTTAAATGACTTTAAACAGGTGAATGATCAATTTGGCCATTTAGCAGGCGATGCTGTGCTTCGCGCTTCATCATATTGTGTACGTAAAGTTTTGCCAGAAAATGCTTTTTTCTCTCGACTTGGTGGCGATGAATTTGCTGTCATTATCCCAGACATTATAGACAGTGACGAAATACAACAACTTTGCCAAAAAATACATGCTTGCTACACAGCAACCTATATGTTCGAGCAACAGCATATATTTTTAGATGCCAGTATTGGCGTTGCGCTCACCCAACTCTCTAAATCACCAGAAGATTTAATCAGCGACGCAGATCAAGCCATGTACGATGCAAAAAATTTTGCTGAGAAATGGCATATCTCCCTTCAATCCAAAAGTAAACAGGCCTAAATATGTACAAAAAAATTTTCAGCGCCCTACTCATAATTATTTTTAGCACAACCCTTACTGCCTGCATGAATTTAGGTCACCTAAATTACAAACAAGCCCGCATGTTAAAAAAAGAAGGTTTTGTATTAAATGATGAAGGCTGGACTCTTGCGCTTCCTGAACGCCTCTTATTTAATTTTGATGATTACCGTATTCAGAATCATCAAAAAGAAAAACTGACCGAGCTCTCACATCAATTACAAAAATATGATTTAGAAAAGCTCAAATTCACTGGTCATACGGATAATGTTGGTCAGGCCAACTATAATTATCAACTCTCTCAAAAAAGAGCCCAAAGTGTTGCGGATGTATTTTTTGCAGAGGGCTTTAAACCACAAAATGTGCAAATTATTGGTCGTGGCTCAGATCAACCGATTGCAAGCAATGACAGTGAAGAAAATCGTGCCAAAAACCGTCGCGTAAATGTCATTATCATTCCATAAACCTGAAACAAAAAAAGCCTCAAAATATTGAGGCTTTTTATTTCACTAAAATTCACTAAATTTTAGGCATAAAAAAACCGCTTAACGCGGTATCTTTATTTCGACCACTTATTTTAAAAGTGGTCGGAGCAGTAGGATTCGAACCTACGACCCCCTGGTCCCAAACCAGGTGCACTACCAGGCTGTGCTATGCTCCGATTTCAACTACTAGAGTTGGGGTGAATGACGGGATTCGAACCCGCGACAACTGGAATCACAATCCAGGGCTCTACCAACTGAGCTACATCCACCATTACAACATTTGGTTCTTAATACATCAAGCGACCAAATGGCGCGCCTGACAGGATTCGAACCTGTGACCATCCGCTTAGAAGGCGGATGCTCTATCCAACTGAGCTACAAGCGCTTAACTGATGTAAACATCATTTGCCTTGAGGAATTGGTCGGAGCAGTAGGATTCGAACCTACGACCCCCTGGTCCCAAACCAGGTGCACTACCAGGCTGTGCTATGCTCCGATTCATCTCAGCTTTCGAACCGTTCAACTTATCTTTCGATGTATCGTTCGGTACGGTGTGCATTCTAGGCTTGACGCCCGAAGACGTCAACACCTATCTTCAAAAAAATACCAAAAAATGCTTCAAGCGTTTATTTATCAAGCATAATTGATATTTTTTAAGCATTTTTAGCGTTTTAGTGATGCACTAAAGTTCAACATTCGATCAAGGGGTAATTTCGCTCGTTCAGCCAAAGCAGCATCGACGAATATTTCTTGATCATTTTTTTCTAAAACTTGCAAAATACCATCTAATTCGTTCATTGCCATCCATGGACAATGTGCACAAGAGCGACAAGTCGCCCCCTCTCCAGCCGTTGGTGCTTCAATTAAGGTCTTATTTGGCACTGCTTGTTGCATTTTGTAGAAGATACCGCGATCTGTTGCCACAATTAATTGTTCATTTGGCAATGTTTGCGCCGCTTTAATCAATTGTGAAGTACTTCCTACAGCATCAGCAATATCTACAACTGATTCTGGCGACTCTGGATGTACCAAAACTGCGGCATTTGGGTAGAGTGCTTTCATGTTTGCTATGCCACGCGAGCGGAACTCTTCATGCACAATACATGCGCCATCCCACAGCAACATTTCTGCGCCTGTTTTCTTTTGAATATAGCGCCCTAAATGCTGATCTGGTGCCCAAATGATTTTCTCACCCAAACTGTCGAGATGTTCAATAATTTCTACGGCACAGCTTGAAGTTACCACCCAGTCAGCACGCGCTTTAACAGCAGCCGAGGTGTTGGCATACACCACCACCGTATGATCGGGGTGTGCATCGCAGAATTGGCTAAACTCATCTACAGGGCAACCCAAATCGAGGGAGCAAGTGGCTTCCAGTGTTGGCATGAGCACGGTTTTTTCTGGCGAAAGAATTTTTGCAGTTTCCCCCATAAATTTAACACCAGCCACAACCAAGGTAGATGCCTCATGATCACGTCCAAAACGCGCCATTTCTAATGAGTCAGAAACACAACCACCCGTAAGCTCTGCAAGCTCTTGTACTTCAGGATCGCAATAATAATGTGCCACCAGTACAGCATCACGCTTTTTAAGCGCCTCTTTAATCTGCTCGAACTTTGCTAATTTGGCTTGCTCTGACAGTACGTGTTCTTTTGGCTCACCCAAACGGTCTAAATGCGCTTGCACAATCGATTTTGCTTCGTTGGCAATTAAATTTGTCGCATCATTCATCATAAGGTCTACTCTATCCATAATGCTCATTTAACAATGAGCTCACCTATATGGCTGTTCAAATGGCTGTATGTGCTTTTTGACCAGTCATTAAAAACTTAGCTTTATAAAAAAGCCTCCAATGGAGGCTTTTTAAAATCACTATTTTAAGAACGATAATCTGCGTTGATCTTCACATAGTCATACGACAGATCACAGGTATATACCGTGTCCTTCGCATCACCACGGCCTAAATCAACACGGATGGTAATTTCTGTTTTTTGCATTTCAGTGGCACCAGCTTCTTCTGTGTAATCTGCAGCTGCACCGCCATCTTTACAAATCTGAACATCGCCCAACCAAACTTGAATATTTTCAACATTTAAGTTTGGTACGCCTGCATAACCAATGGCTGCCAAAATACGCCCCCAGTTTGGATCTGAGGCAAAGATTGCTGTTTTCACTAATGGTGAATGCGCAATGCTATAAGCTACATCACAGCATTCTTGTGTATTGGCACCACCTTCGACAGCAACCGTAATAAATTTAGTTGCACCTTCACCATCACGAATAATGAGCTGTGCAAGACGTTTCATAACGCGTGTAAGCACATCTGCAACCGCTGTATAACGTGGATCAGTTGTAGCGCTAATTTCTTGACCACCCGCCTGCCCTGTTGCTACAAAAATACATGAGTCATTGGTCGAGGTATCACCATCTACCGTAATACGGTTAAAGGATACATTGACAGCTTCTGATAATAATTGTTGTACCAATTTACGGCTGATCGGTGCATCTGTTGCTACATAGCCTAGCATTGTCGCCATATTGGGACGAATCATGCCAGCACCTTTAGAAATACCTGTCATGGTATAGGTGATGCCATCCAATACGAACTGCTCAGAAGCACCTTTAGGCGTGGTATCTGTGGTCATAATGCCTGTAGCCGCATCTAACCATGCATCTTCTTCCAAGCTATCTAACGCAGGCTGTAAACCTTCGACCAAACGTTCAATTGGCAGTTGCTCACCAATGACACCCGTAGAAAAAGGCAGAACCTCTGCTGCTGAAACACCCGCCAATGACGCAAGTTTTGCACACGTTGCTTCTGCATTGGCCATACCTGTTGGGCCTGTGCCAGCATTAGCATTACCTGTATTAATTACCAAGTAGCGTGGATTTCCCACCTTTAAGTGAGCTTTAGAGATATGTACTGGCGCCGCACAGAATGCATTTTGTGTAAATACACCCGCCACATTTGAACCTTCGGCAAATTCAAAAATAACCAGGTCACGTCGGTTCTGATAGCGGACATACGCTTCAGCTGAACCAATTTTTACACCTTTCACCACATGCATCTGTGGCATAGATACGTCACCAACTGCCATTTTTAAACGCCTAATTCAATTTATGAAAAAAGACAGCTTAGAACAAAATTGAGTAAAAATCGAGTAGATGCCTAGTTTTAGGCTATTTTTATTCTGTAGTGATAGACAATAAAAAACCAGCCGATTGGCTGGTTCTTAAAATGATCGAAAATCAATTACGTGCAAGCTGTGCTGCTTCATTTAATAATGATTTTTTTGCATTTTGCTGACTTGCTGAAGACAGTGCAGGATTCTCTGCCACAATACGATCCGCATTTGCTGCATTGGCTGCTGTTACAGCTGCTGTTTGCATTACGATCGGACGATTTGGATTATCGAATGTATAACGAATACCTGTACGTGGGCTAGTTACTGTCACTTTACCATCTGTACCCACTTGTACTTCTGCCGTTGTCGCGCCAAGTGCTTGTTGAACTTTTGCAGGCGTTGTCGTTTGAACTGAATCTGCATACGCAAATGCTGGAACTGCCAAAATAGCAATCATGAGAGGCTGTAATAATTTTTTCATTGTCTGTTCCACAATTTCTTAAGGGACTGTGCAACTAAATACCATCTAATGGCTTAGGCTGCAAACACTATTCATCAACTCTAAATCTATACTACAAAAATAATCAGAACCCGTAGGTTCTGATTATTTTATGTATCACTTAAATTTTACCGTGACACTGTTTGTATTTTAGACCTGAGCCACATGGACAAGGTGAATTGCGGCTTTCTGGTGCTACAACCTCATCACCAACAGGTGTGAATTGCGCATCTACGACATCAGTGCTTACACCGTCATCCAACAAGCTATCAAACTCAGCATGAGATAGATTCAATTGCATTGCTTCAGCTTGTGCTTGCTTTTGAGCCTCCATTTCTGCAAGTTCTTCTGCAGTTGGAACATGTACGCGAGATAGATCTGTCACAACATCAGATTTAATTACCGCTAGCATGTTTACAAATAAGTTAAAGGCTTCTTTTTTGTATTCTTGCTCAGGGTTCTTTTGTGCATAACCACGTAAATGAATACCTTGACGTAGGTAGTCCATGGCAGCCAAATGCTCTTTCCAGTGAAGGTCTAAAGCATTCAACACAAAATGACGCTCCAACATCGCTGCTGATTCTTCACCCATTTGCGCACGACGTGTTTTATAACGTGACAAAACTTCGTCGGTAATACGTCGCGCTAAGCCTTCTTCGTCTAAGCGACGATCATCTTCAAGCCATTGGGTAATTGGCAAATCGATACCAAGGTCTTCACGCAATGCGCTTTCAAGGCCTTGAATGTCCCACTGATCGTGAATTGATTCAGGTGGTACATAAATTTCAATCACACCTTTCATCACATCAGAAATCATCCCTTCGATGTTTTCTTCTAATGATGCTTCAGTTAAAACTTCATCACGTTGAGTGTAAATAATTTTACGTTGTTCGTTATTTACATCATCGTATTTCAATAAGTTTTTACGAATGTCAAAGTTACGTGCTTCTACTTTGCGCTGTGCATTTTCAATCGAACGTGACACCATTTTATGTTCAATGGCTTCATCTTCTTTCAAGCCCATTGCACGCATCATCCCCACTACACGATCACCTGCGAAAATACGCATAAGGTCATCTTCAAGGGATAGATAGAAACGCGACACACCTGGATCACCTTGACGGCCAGCACGACCACGAAGCTGGTTATCAATACGGCGTGATTCATGACGTTCTGAACCAATAATGTGTAAACCACCAGATGCTAAAACAGCATCATGGTTTGCTTCCCACTCGCTTTTTAAGCGTTTTTCATCTTCAGCAGTTGGCGCTTCAATTTTTGCAAGTAAAGCTTTCCAGTTACCACCCAACAGAATGTCTGTACCACGACCTGCCATGTTGGTTGCAATCGTTACTGCACGTGGTGAGCCTGCTTGCGCAATAATATCTGCTTCACGCTCATGCTGTTTTGCATTGAGTACTTCGTGGGCAATACCTGCTTCACGTAGTTTGTCAGATAAAATTTCAGAGGCTTCAATAGTCGCTGTACCAATCAAAATTGGCGCTACGCCTGCTTCATGAATTCGTTGAATTTCTTGAATAATCGCGCTGTATTTACCGTTACGATTTAAATAAATTAAATCGTTTTCATCTTTACGCACCATAGGACGATGCGTTGGAATAAGCACTACGTCTAGGCCATAAATTTCTTTCATTTCGGCAGCTTCGGTATCTGCAGTACCGGTCATACCTGAAAGTTTTTTATACAGACGGAAATAGTTTTGGAAAGTTGTGGTTGCCAAGGTTTGGTTTTCTGGTTGGATTTCCAAGCCTTCTTTGGCTTCAACGGCTTGGTGCAAACCTTCTGACCAACGGCGACCAGGCATTGTACGACCTGTGTTTTCATCCACGATGATAATTTCACCATCATGAATAATATATTGCACATTTCGTTGATATAAATAATGCGCACGGATAGCCGCCGATACATGATGAACCAAGTTCAAATTCGCAGATGAATATAGACTTTCACCTTCGGCCAATAAGCCCATTTGAATTAATTCTTGCTCAACTGTTTCATAACCAACTTCTGTCATTTCGACAGTACGTTGCTTTTCATCAATCCAGAAGTGACCACCATCTGCGACCTTTTCTTCTTTTTGCGCATGCAACTTCGGTGGAATGCTGTTGATCGCGGCATACAGCTGCGAAGAATCTTCACTTTGACCAGAGATAATTAATGGCGTACGCGCCTCATCGATTAAGATCGAATCGACCTCATCGATAATGGCATAAGTTAAGCCACGTTGTTTTTTCTCTGGGAATGAGAACACCATATTGTCACGAAGATAGTCGAAACCAAATTCGTTGTTTGTACCGTAAGTAATATCTGCACGATATGCCAAACCCTTTTCAGTAGGGTCTTGCATTGAGTAAATAATGCCAATACTTAAGCCTAAAAACTCAAATAATGGACGGTTTAACTCAGCATCACGTTGTGCTAAATAATCGTTCACTGTAATCACGTGAACGCCTTCACCACTTAAAGCATTCAGATAACAAGCAAGCGTACCCATGAGTGTTTTACCCTCACCCGTACGCATTTCAGCAATTTTACCCTCATGAAGGGTAATACCACCGATTATCTGTACATCATAGTGACGCATGCCCATTACACGCTTTGCCGCTTCACGACAAACTGCAAATGCTTCTGGCATTAATTTATCTAGGCTTTCACCATTTTTATAACGTTGTTTGAATTCTTCAGTTTTTGCAGATAAGTCCGCATCGCTAAGGGCTGATATCGTCGGCTCGAGCGCGTTAACTTTTTCTACGATCTTGCGCATGCGTTTGAGTTCACGCTCATTTTTGGTACCGAAGATTCCTCCGATCAGACTTGCCAACATGAATAGACTCTCTAAATCTTGCTTGTCAAATGAATAAGTTTTCTTAGTCGTTATTATGGTGCTAGAAATTTGAAGTACAAGGGCTTTGCACAAAAACCTCATAAAATTTCTATGAACCTAATGTGGCCCAATAAAGCTTAGATTTGCTAATGTAACAAATTTTAAACAGGCTAAAAAGTACGTGCATACAGAGATTTATTCAAATCGGCCAAATACAGCATGCATTCTTTATCTTTTAATTTCATAAAGAAATAAAAAAACACTATTTTTCATTATAAAAAAAATCGCTCATAGTCGTTCCCAGACACCAATATAAATAATCATTCGAGGCACGACCATGAGTTTACGTTTAGGCGATATCGCTCCTGACTTCACACAAGATTCAAGCGAAGGTCAGATTAATTTTTATAATTTTCTTGGGTATAGCTGGGGGATTCTTTTTTCACACCCAGCAGATTACACACCCGTATGTACAACTGAGTTAGGTTTTACGGCAAAGTTAAAAGATGAATTTAGCAAACGTGGTGTAAAAGCTATTGCCTTATCGGTGGATGATGTTGAATCACACAAAGGCTGGATTAATGATATTAATGAAACTCAAAATACCTCGGTGAATTTTCCGATTATTGCCGATCAAGACCGCAAGGTCTCAACGCTATATGATTTCATTCATCCAAATGCCAGCGAAACCTTAACGGTACGCTCATTGGTGATTATCGATCCAAATAAAAAAGTCCGCTTAATTATTACTTATCCTGCATCTACAGGCCGTAATTTCCATGAGATTTTACGTGTTGTCGACTCATTACAATTGACTGACAATCATAAAGTAGCAACACCTGCAAACTGGCAACATGGTGAAGATGTGGTGATTGTACCGTCATTAAAAGATGAAGCAGAAATCAAGCAACGTTTCCCTAAAGGCTATAAAGCAGTAACACCTTATTTACGTTTAACTCCACAACCAGAGTAAATGTACCCCCCCACAATTTATATTCCCAACTATAGCTTTACATTTTTACGAGCCATGTAGCGCTAGAATCAACAGCCTATCTTCGGATGGGCTTTTTTTATATTTAGAGATTGATTAAGTTTGCACAACAACTACGCCCAAGTGGCAAGCTTATGTGTAAAATCAGCATCAATAAATCAGCATAATCTAAATATAAAATCGCCATGATCCATAATATTCATCATTTACACTGTGGCACAATGTGCCCAGTCTGCGGCCCACTTTTTGGCCAGTCCAGCCTATTAGCGCATGTGGTCTGCCATTGCCTATTACTGGAAACAGACCAAGGCCTTGTTTTGGTCGATACAGGCTTAGGTATTCAAGATTATTTACATCCAAAGCAACGACTCGGTCGTATAACCACACACATTGGGCGTATTGAAACAAATTTAGAACTCTCTGCCATCGCACAAGTGCAAAAGTTGGGCTTTAAACCCAGCGATGTAAAACATATCTTGGTATCTCATTTAGATTTTGACCATGCTGGTGGTATTTCAGACTTCCCCGCTGCAACCGTGCATGTACTTTCGAGTGAATACAATGCCACGCAAAATTTAAAAGACTTTAAAAATCGCGCACGCTATAAACCACAGCAATTTAAACAACATCGCTATTGGAATTTTATTGAGCCATTAAATGGTGAAGCTTGGTTTAATTTAAATCGCGTACAAGGTTTCAACTTATTTCAAGATGAAATCTTACTCATTCCTCTGCCTGGGCATAGTGCCGGACATTGTGGAATTGCTATTCGCCATAAGGATGGCTGGTTATTCTTTTGTGGCGATGCTTACTACTCACACCTTGAACTCGATGGCCAGCACAAGCTCCACACCCTGAATCAATTAGAACGTGTATTTGCGTATGACAACGTACAACGCATACATAACCTCAAAAACATCCAACACCTTGCGCAACATGAAAACAGTATTGAGCTCATTTGTGCACATGACCCAATTGAGTTAGCAAGGTATATCGCTGTATGAAAAAATACAGCCGTACAATCCTTATGCTCACACTGTCAATAAGCTTTACAGGATGCATGAGTTCCCCTAGCTGGACTGAACAACAGCGCCCAAAACAATGGGCAACTGTCATTGATCGGAAGATAAATTTATATCAAGTCAGCCCTTGGCTGTATCGTAGTGAACAACCGTCTAGTGCTCTCCTTACTGCACTTCAACGCAATCAAATTCACACCATTATTAATTTAAGAGCGCGCGATGCAGATACGCAGCCGTTTGCACAGCAAAATCTGGCATTGGTGCACATCCCTATTCATACATGGTCAATTTCTAGAAATGACTTACTTCAAGTGATGAAACAACTACAAGCTGCTCAAGCACGGCATCAAAATGTACTGATTCATTGCTATCACGGTTCAGACCGCACAGGTGCGAGCATTGCAATGTATCGGATTATTTTTGAAGGATGGTCTGAAGCAGATGCCTTAGCAGAAATGAAACATGGCGGTTTTGGCTTCCATCCTATTTGGATCAATATCGAGGCTTTATTTAGACCTGAAAATATAAAATGGATTCGTGAGCAACTCGCGAATCCATCTTAAATTTGTGGGTCATTTCCTGTGATTTGGCCGATTCAATGGGCCGAAGACAGTCAATGCAAAGCTTAACGTTTGTCGAGTGGCACCCACTCAATCACCCAAGCAGACTTCATGCCCAAGCTGGCATCAGAAGTAATTTTTTTACGTGCAGCATCAGCTGAATCACGGTCTTTGGCTGGGCCAACCATAATCCGCACACCCTTAGAGGTTGGACTTTTAGTCACTCTAAAACCTTTAGCTTTCAGTTTTGCCGCAAGAGCATCTGCATTGGCTTCATTGGCAGCCAAAGCCACTTGTACCATCCATTGCTTATCGCCATTTTCCAGCAAATCACGGGCTTTTTCAGCTT
Source organism: Acinetobacter sp. SWAC5 (assembly GCF_003419885.1). Lineage (NCBI taxonomy): Bacteria > Pseudomonadati > Pseudomonadota > Gammaproteobacteria > Moraxellales > Moraxellaceae > Acinetobacter > Acinetobacter sp. SWAC5. The sequence continues at coordinate 145,169 of NZ_QUWR01000008.1, read as the reverse complement.
CAGCCTTTTTCTTTGCCTCTGCTTCTTTACGCTTGGCTTCAGCTTCTTTTTTCTCAGCATCAGCCTTACGCTTTGCATCAGCCTCTTTCTTTTCTGCATCAGCTTTATGCTTAGCTTCGGCTTCTTTCTTCTCTGCTTCGGCTTTACGTTTAGCTTCAGCTTCTTTTTTCGCAGTTTCTGCTTTGTGCTTTTCAGCAGCTTGGCGCTTTTCTTCAGCAGCTTTTTGGGTCGCAGTTGCTTTGGCTTGATCAGCCTGCTGTTGTGACTTCTGCTGATCTAGCTTTTTTTGCGCTGCCAACTTTTCCTCAGCTAAACGCTTTTGTTTAGCTTGATCATCTTCAACCAACTCAGGTGGAATATTATCTGAGCTTTGTTGTGCTGTGCGACGTGCATTTAAAGCTGCATATTCTTCTGCAGCTTTACGCGCCGCATCAGCTTCGGCCTGTTGTTGCATTGCTAAAAATTCAGCCGCGCGTGCTTCCTGCTCTGCAACTGATTTTTCACGTGCACGTTTTTGTTCTTCAAGCAAACGCTTTTCTGTCGCAACATCGACGGTTAAGCCTGCATCATTACTGATTTTATTTTGTTCGGCACTGGCAGTTTCAGGGGCAACGTTACGATTTTGATGTATTTCGTCCTGCCCTTTTAGCAGTAGAGCGGCCAGTAATACGCCACCCCCTAATAAAACAGCGCCACCCATCCAGCGTTGTTTGTTATTCATTGACATTCTTCCAAATACTCCCAGACCGCTTCCAAGGTATGAAAAGAACCACATACCATAATCAGCTGATTATTTTTTGTTTCATCCAGCGCTGATTGAAAAGCTGTTTTTATGCTGTCGAAATGCTGTACATCTAATCCCTGCAACGCATCGTCTAGCTGTTCGATGTCTGCTGCACGAGCTACAGTTAATGGTGCAATCTTCCACATTAAAACAGAGTTTTTCAATAGGTTAGCGACAGATTTTATATCTTTATCCGCTAACATTGAAAAAACACTGATGACTTCAGTGTACTGTTTATTGTATTGCATGAATTTTCGCAATTGATTTAACAAAAATTCAACGCCGTGTGGATTATGTCCCGCATCAAAAATGACAGTTTTACCTGCAATTTCACGAACTTCAAATCGTCCCTGTAATTGCGCATTTTGTATGCCCGTGGCCAAAGCTTCTTGAGTGACATTTAAACCACTTAACAAAACTGCAGCCACCGCAGTTGAAATATTTTCTAAGGCCAAACGACCTACAGGTAAATTTAAAGTGGTACCTGCGGAAGCAAAAGACCACGTTTGACCATCTAAATTATCTTGATAGAAATAATCACGATTCACTGCATATAGCGACGCTTGACAGTGCTCGGCTTTATCTTGAATGGCTTGTGGGAGTTGTTGTTGGCCACCAAAAATTACTGGAATATTTGGACGAATAATGCCTGCTTTTTCAAATGCAATTTTTTCAATCGTATCGCCTAGCCAATCAGTATGATCTAGGCCAATGTTGGTAATAACAGCAACATCAGGTTCAATGACATTAACGACATCAAGACGACCACCTAAGCCGACCTCAAGTACCCATACATCACAACTTTGAGCTTTAAAAATAACAAAAGCGGCCAGTGTCGTCGCTTCAAAAAAAGATAAAGTTAAATCACATGCACGACGTGCTTGATCGACGGCAACAAAAGCATCAATCAGGGACTGATCATCAACCTCTTTGCCTTGAAGCTTAATGCGTTCATTAAAACGGTAAATATGAGGTGATTGGTAAAGACCAACTTTATACCCTTGCGCATTTAAAATGGCCGCTAGAGTTGTCGTGGTTGAGCCTTTACCGTTGGTTCCTGCAACGGTTAATACTTTTGCATTGGGGCGGGTAACACCCAAATACTCAGCTACAGGAATGACCCGCTCTAGGCCTAAATCAATCCCTGTAACATGAACATGGCCCCAATAATCGAGCCATGTGTTTAAAGAATCTGTTGCAAGAGGTGCTGGTGTGTTCAAGGCAAATTCATCAGTTTCGCGACAATACGGTAAACTGTATCACGTAATGCGTGACGGTGAACAATTTGATCGATTACACCATGATCAAGCAAGTATTCTGCACGTTGGAACGGTTCTTCCAATTTTTCACGGACTGTTTGCTCAATCACGCGCTTACCAGCAAAGCCAATCATGGCTTTTGGTTCAGCCAAGTGAACATCGCCGAGCATCGCTAAAGATGCAGTTACACCACCGTAAACTGGATGTGTTAATACCACTAAGTATGGCAAACCAGCATCTTTCATTTTTTGGATGGCTGCAGAGGTACGCGCCATTTGCATAAGCGACAACATGCCTTCTTGCATACGCGCACCGCCAGAAGCCGCGAAGCAGACTAAGGGTTGATTCAACTCAATAGCACGTTCTGCCGCTTGCACAAAACGATCACCAACCACTGTACCCATTGAACCGCCCATAAAGTCGAATTCAAAAGCACATGCCAACAATGGAATACCTTTAAGTAAACCTTGCATGACAACCAACGCTTCTGTTTCGCCAGTTTTTTTCTGAGCTTCTGCCATACGCTCTGGATATGGCTTACTGTCTACAAAACCAAGTGGGTCTTTTGCCGCAAATTCTTGGCCTAATTCTGCTTGTACTTGATCAAAAAACCAGTTCAAACGATCACGTGCTTTCATGCGCAAATGTTCATCACATTGCGGACAAACATAAGCATTAAATGACATTGCAGTACGTGTTACTAAGGCATGACACTCAGGACATTCGATCGTTGGCTCAGTAAAAGTCGCTTTTAATGTCTGTTGCTCATCTGGCACATGAATGCCAGGTACACCACGATCTGTCCACGGCGTAGCCGGGCTTAACGTTTTCCCTGTTTTGAGGTCTTGACTCATACTAACTCATCGAGCGCTGCTCGAAGCTCCTTCACTTTATTCACCGTTGCAATTACGGCTTGTTCTGGCGCTAAGCTGGCAAATTGCTTTACAAAAGCACTACCGACAATCACAGCATCAGCTACTGCACCCATGGCTTTCGCAGAGGTCGCATCACTAATACCGAAACCAACACCCACTGGTACATCAGTGGCAGCTTTGATTTTCTGAATACGGTTTGCAGCTTCAGACACATCTAAAGTTGCAGCACCTGTTACCCCTTTCAACGATACATAGTAAACAAAGCCACTGGCTTGTTTTACCACGTGCTGAATACGCTCATCAGTTGAAGTTGGTGCAAGCAAGAAAATTTGATCCATATCGTATTTTTTCAATACTTCGTCCAAATCTTTTGCTTCTTCTGGCGGCAAATCGACCAAAAGAATACCGTCCACACCACAGTCATGTGCATAAGCCACAAATTTTTCATAGCCAATCACTTCAACTGGATTTAAGTAGCCCATCAAAACTACAGGTGTTTCTGTATCATTTTGACGGAATTCTTTGACCATGTTGAGTGCATCAAGCGTATTTGTGCCACCTGCTAAAGCGCGCTCTGCAGCTAAAGCGATAACAGGGCCATCTGCCATAGGGTCAGAAAAAGGAAGTCCCAATTCAATCACATCTACGCCGGCATCGACCATTTGATGAAGCAACGGTACAGTTACATGCGGATGAGGATCACCTGCCATAACATAAGAAACCAAAGCTTTGCGCTGTTGAGATTTAAGCGCTCCGAATCGTGCAGCTAGACGTGACATAGAGATATACTTTCCTTGAATGGTTCAAAACTGTTTTGGCTTTGCAGAAATACAAGACTCCGCATTGTAACGCTATTTTTCACCCCTTGAATAGGGTGGCAAACGTTATGCTTGCATTTCTAACTTTCGCGCAAATATCCAGAAAAGCCTGAAAGCATCATTTACGGTTATTTCGTTTTTTTTCACAATGATCAAAGATGCCTAATTTTAGGAAATTAAAAAATCTTATGATTTTAGATAAACTTAATTTTATTGCTAAAAAAACGATATAAATAACAGGCTTAGCATTTACATTTAAATTTTCTGAAATTGCAAAACCTGCTCTATACTAGTTGCATTGTTTATTTTTTTTATCTCCTATGACCACCCTCTCCTCAGGAAAAGTGCAGGCCCGTGCCATTGCACTGCTTCCTCTTATTGTTTTTTTGACCGTATTTTTAGGAAGTGGTATTTACCACACACTCATTGGTACTGAGTTTGCTTTTTATCAAATCAAAGCGCCAGTTGCTGCATTTCCAGCAATTTTGGTGGCCATTTTACTCTACCGAGGCAAACTCAATGCCAGTATTGATGAATTTTTAAAAGGTGCCAGCCACCCCAACTTAATTTTGATGTTTATGGTGTTTATGTTGGCAGGGGCTTTTGCAAGCGTCAGCAGTAGCATTGGCAGTGTAGAAGCCTCAGTACAATTTGGTTTATCTATTATTCCACCAAGCTTCATCTTACCTATGCTGTTTGTGATTTCAGCATTTATTGCTACAGCGATGGGCACATCTATGGGCACGATTGCTGCCTGTGCACCAATTGCATTTGGTTTTACCCATGCAACTGACATTCCTATCGTTTACGCAATTGGTGCCGTGGTTGGTGGCGCCATGTTTGGTGACAATTTATCGATGATTTCGGACACAACGATTGCAGCAACCAGTAGCCAAAATGTACAGTTGCGTGACAAATTCCGTGTCAATGTTTGGATTGCTGTTCCTGCATCTATTGTCAGCCTAATCATTTATATGCTCTTAAGTGGTGGCGTTCAAACCATTAGCGTGAAAGCCTATAATCCTTGGTTAATGCTTCCGTATGTCGCCGTATTTATTTTGGCTTTTAGTCGTTTGCATGTATTGGCTGTATTAAGTATTGGCGTGATTTTATCGGGCGTGATGGGGCTGTTATTAAAATCAGATTTTAACTTTTTGGCTTTCAACAATGCCATTTATGATGGTTTTATTGGCATGTTTGAAGTGGCTTTGCTTTCTATGTTCTTGGGTGGTTTATCTGCCATTATGCAGCGCGAAGGTGGTCTGGAGTGGCTCATTCAGCGCATTTACAGTATGACCCGTTTACTCAAAGTCGGACGACAACGCGCGGGCGAAATTGGGATTAGCTTCTTGGTGGTTTTTTCTAACTTCTTTGTGGCTAATAATACAGTTGCCATTATTCTTTCAGGAGATATGGCGCGTGAAGTTGCCAAAGAGTACGGCGTAGACCCCAAACGCGCTGCTGCCTTAATGGATATTTTCTCTTGTGTTGTACAAGGTCTTATTCCATACGGCGCTCAATTACTCCTTGCCTGCTCTATTGTAAAAATTTCACCGATTGAGTTAATCAGCTCAATTTACTACTGCTGGATATTGGCTATATTTGCCATTGTGGCAATCATCTGTCGTTATCCTCGACTTAAAGATGCCAAAACCCAAACATCATAAAACTTTAAAAAATATTTTCAGCGGTCTTTAAAGGCCGCTTTTTATTGCTCATCAGCCTCTAACTTTAATGCTTTACGGCGTTGTAACAAGGTTTGGCCTGTATAACTTTTATAAGCACGTGCCAATGCAGACTGGTCTGAATAACCCAACTGTAAAGCAATATCCAATAAGCTTAAGGGCTGTAACAGCAGTTGTTCAATACGCTTCAAACGCTCTATTTCCAACACTTTTTTAAATGAACTCTCTTCCTCAGCAAGATGGCGTTGCAAGGTCCGTACTGAGGTATATAGCTCATCGGCCATCTGTTCTATTTTGGGCGCTTGTGCATATTGTTTTAAATGCTGCGCAATATGTTGATGTAACTGTTGCACAATATTTTCTAGCTTGGGTTTAGAGGCTATTGCTTCTTCAGCCTGCTTCAGCAGTAATTGCATCAGTGACGGGTCTGCAAGCTCTGACTTTAGATCCAAACTGGCCGTGTTTAATACAAAGGCATACTGAGGGTGTTCAAATTCAATTTTACAGGCAAAGAATTTTTCATAATGAAAACGAGCCATTTGCTGTGCATGCGCAAATTTCATACATTTTAGCACCAAAGAACTTGGAAATATTTGCTTGGCCAAATGTGCCATACAGGCCGTGGTCAGCTCGTTGACCAAAGCGTATTTAGCGTCATGCAGAGGCCAAGTTAAATAAAATTCATCTCCTATCGAAGACAATTGCATGGGTGTCACTTCTGCACCGTCAATCACCAAGCGACTAAATTTCATAATGTATTGCAAGGCTTCTGCCACGCTATTAGAACGGGTTGCCATATAGCCCAACACCCCAAAATGCTCAGGCCGTATGAGCTCCGCCATTTCAAAAACTAAATTTGGGCAGTTTAGTTCCTGCTGTGTTGCCTGCATGACCAAATTAAAAAAAGTGTATGGTGACTGAGAATCAATCGGCAGGCTTAATAAATGATCTATCTGTGATACATACGGCGTGATGCTTTGTAAGCAATGATAATCTAGCCCGCGTTTGAGCAAATACATATTCCATAACTGATAATAACCATTTGGTATGTGTAATTCATTCATGACATCACGCTCTATTTTTATTCTGTCTTTTTGACATTCTAAATTTTCACTTTGGCGTTAAATGTATAAAAATTGGCAAGTACTGTCAAAACTTTGTGCTTTTTATTCGACATACTGCAAACATCAAAGGCTATAACAGTAAAAAATATGAATGCGATAGTCCAAGTGCATCCAGTAGTACGCACAAAATTAAATTTTAAACTCGAGGAAATTCCACGCTTTTGGTTTGGTGGCGACCCTTTCCTTACGCGAATGTTTGATGCGCTTAGCCTCACCTTTCCAGACGGTGAGCGTTATTTTATTGAATCTGTGCGTTTGTTCCGCGATCAAATTCAAGACGAAGACTTAAAACTCCGTGTGGCTGATTTTATCCGTCAAGAAGCACAGCATGGCATGGCACATGACAAAATGAACCAGCTGATGAAACAGCAAGGCATGCCTGTTGATGCTTTCATTAAACGCTTAAATAAAATTTTTAAGTTTGAATTGAGCCAGCGCTCTGCCGAATACAATATTGCAATGACTGCTTCTGCGGAGCATTTGACAGCGCTCATGGCAGAAACTTTTTGTAGCCGAAAGGAAGTCCTACAAGAAGCACATCCTTATGTTCGAGCCTTGTTTATTTGGCATGCGATTGAAGAAATGGAACACCGTGATGTCGCATTTGATGTGATGAAAGATGTGGCAAATGTCGATGAAGGCTTGCGTAAGTTTACCTTAGTCTGGAACAGTGCCTTAATGACAGGTTTTACACTTTACCGCGCCAATGTGATGTTAAAACATGACGGCTTCAGCTTCACTGAACGTCTGAAATTAAATGCCAAAGGTTTACCTTGGTTCTTTGGCAAAAAAGGCACATTAACGCGAATGAGCAAGCCTTATCGTGATTGGTTTAAGAAAGATTTTCACCCAAGCCAACATCCTATCGTCGATAACTACAATTTATGGCTTAAGACCTTTGAAGAAACTCAAGATCCTATTCAAGCTGCTGAAGCTTTTTGGCAAGCTGCTAAATAGCAATCACACGATCTAGGATCAAAAGTTAAAGCCGTATCATGCTCGCGATACGGCTTTTTTGTGCAGGCTTAAATATTTAATACAGCCTATTACCATTTGGCATAATGGCGCTCTAACAAGCCATATTCATTGAGCAAAATCACCTCTTGATCTTTATGCCGAATTGATCCGCTGATTTTGGCCTGCCACTGACTAAACTGGCTCCCCACCAAACGTAGATTGAGGTTTTCATAACGTCGCCAACTGGTATGTACCGTTAAATCTAAAGCACCATCTAAAGAGCGGATATGCCATAGGTCATCTGACTGTTGCTCAAATAAAATATCGCTGAGTTCGTACAGTACTCCATTGACCCACAAACAGTTTTCATTGCCAAAGCTTTCATTGACACCTGAAGCTAAATTCAGACCAATACGATTTTTCTCGGTATCCCAAAAATTACATGACAACCAAAACCATGCTGTTTCCGGTCTTAAAAATCCGCACGTATCATCCAATGAAGCAAAGGTACGATCATTAAACTGTACGATTTGCCCACGCTTATTTTTAAAAAAACCTTCACAACCTAAAGTGGTGAGTTTTTGTGTATAAGTCCAGCCATTAATGCCTGTAGGCGTACATAAGCTAAGTGGATCTGTCCCTGCACAAAAAATACGTGCGCTTAATTGCAATTCACCATATTTACTTACACGGATGTAGCGCACACCATTGGCATGTTCAATATCCACTTGCATTTCAGATTTTATAAAATGACTTTGATTAAATAGCGGTTGCTCATCAACTTTTGTTTGCATTGACAAGATATTGATCGCATTCCAATCCATCACTTCATTATGGATATGATCGTATACATACACAAAAGCATGCCCCGCCCAACCAATATCAGCGATAGCCAGACCAATCGTATAGTGCTGATGTTGAATGCTACAAAATTTAAATTTCTTATATTTAAGTTGCTTACGCCACCCGTTTAATACTTTTCCATACGGGGTTCGATACTCATAACGCTGAATATCAATTTGATTTGGCAAAGAACTAAAGCGCCCATAATGGGGCTGTCCATTGGCTTGTATTAAATCCATTTATGCCTATCCTTTGCATAATTGATTTGAAAAATCCTGTTCTTATTATGCGGATTAATCAGTCGCTGAACAGTCTATTCAGCAAAATACTGCATATCTTCACAAAAATAAATACCTGATGTGACAAGCCTATTCAGCACGCTATATTACAGGTCTAAGCTTAGACTCAATTTAGCTGGATATAGCAATTCTCCCACTGTTGCGGGGCAAAATCAGCTTTCATTAACTCGATATAACGCCCGTGTATGCAGTCCACCTTAATACAATCGTCAACCTCTAACACACGGTCCGTATGCTGTTTTTGCCAATGGGCTGCAAAATACTGTTTACCCTGTTGTTTCGCTTCGGCCTCCGTGATCGCTGGCACCAATACATAGCGGTGTAGCTCACCAAATTCTGCTGCATCATAACCACCCAAGTTAATCAACCACAGCTTGAGTGAAGTCGCATGTGGCGCAGCATTAGTCAATTGAAGTTGATACGGTATGCCTTCTGACATCACACCACTGACTTTCATCCATGCATCAATATGTAGGCCCTTTTGTTCACCAAACCATGCTTCGCGCAGCTGTGGATAGCAGTCTTCAAATTGATTGCCGATAGCAAAAACCACATCATGTACTTCTGTATTTGCACGTGCATGACGGCCACCCAACATCACCATAAATAAGCTCAACACAGCTTTCTCCATAAATTTTAAATAGAACCAAAAGCTTGTAGCATTTTAAATACAATCACCCCGCCCAAGGATAATACTGCATTATTCATAAAATGGATCAGTAATACATGCCAAATATTACGCGTCCAAAGATAGATTAAGTTTAGAAACAAGCCTGCCATCATAAAGCTTATTGTCGCAATCAGATTGCCATCAAAATTATGATAATGAATTAACCCGAACACAATTGAGTTAAACAAGACTAAAACCACACGCCACAGCCACGGCTGTACGAACAGCTTTTGCAGCAAGGTATAGCGGAAAATAATATCTTCCAGCAATGCGGTAAATAATGGCCCAAGACTGATGATCAATAAGCTAAAAAAGGCAATCGAATTGGGATCAATAGATGCTTTTTCTTCACCGCTTGCTCCCAATGGCAACAGGCTACGTGTGAGAGAAATCACCACTTGCAATAACACCGCGCCAGCAATGACCAACAGACTTGAGCGCCAAAAGGCCTGTTTATACTTTTGCCAGTGCGTATACAGCATCGTCTTATAGAGCCAACATACAGCTATAAATAAAATGCCACGAAAAATCGAATCGCCCAAAGCAACTTGAACCGATGCACCGAACAATTGATCCAAGACAAAGCTATTTAGCAAAATTAAAGGAATAATGAGTACCGCAAAAGTATCCCGTGCATTCCAAATGATTTTTTGAGGAAAGGATTCAGCACGAACCAAGTGTGTAAATGTCATTATTATTGAGTCTTTCAACGCTATAAATTTCAGCAATATTGTGACTTATCTCACTCTTTAACTTTGCTTGTTTTTTGTAGGCCTTTTTAGACTTACATTTAAGGTCATAAAAAAATCGCGCAAAATGACTTCTGCGCGATTTTTTTAATCCTCCCAACCCTCCTTTAACAAAGGAGGGCTTTTCCCCTCTTTATTAAAGAGGGGGTGGGGGAGATTTTACATCTCAACCATTTCCACGCCATCAATGCGGGCAACTGTCATTAAGTCTTTATCGCCACGGCCTGATACAGTCGCAATGATAATTTGGTCTTTATCCATCGTCGGTGCAAGTTTCGTGACATAAGCCATCGCATGTGAACTTTCTAACGCAGGGATAATACCTTCAATATGTGTTAAGTCGCGGAAGCCTTGTAGCGCTTCAGTGTCATTGATTGGCACATAGTTCACACGGTGCATATCTTTCAAGAAACTGTGTTCTGGGCCTACACCTGGGTAGTCCAAACCTGCAGAAATTGAATGTGTTTCAATGATTTGACCTTGATCATCTGACATCAGATAAGTACGGTTACCGTGAAGTACACCAACATGACCTGCATTGAGTGGTGCAGAGTGCTTGCCTGTTTCAATGCCATAGCCTGCAGCTTCGACACCGTACATTTTCACGTCTTCATCATTTAAGAATGGATAGAACAAGCCCATCGCATTTGAGCCGCCGCCCACACATGCAACTAAAGCATCTGGTAAACGGCCTGCTTGTTCCTGAATTTGTTTACGCGCTTCACGACCAATGATTGATTGGAAATCACGAACCAATTGTGGATATGGGTGTGGACCTGCAACTGTACCAATCACGTAATAAGTTGAATCAACATTGGTGACCCAATCACGCATCGCTTCGTTCATGGCATCTTTCAATGTTTTTGAACCGCTTTCCACAGGTACAACCGTTGCGCCAAGTAAACGCATACGGTATACGTTCATGGCTTGACGTTTAACATCTTCTGCGCCCATGAACACCACGCATTCAAGGCCTAAACGCGCTGCAATCGTTGCAGTTGCTACACCGTGCTGACCTGCGCCTGTTTCGGCAATAATACGTTTTTTACCTGAAAGCTTAGCCAGTAAAGCCTGACCAATGGTGTTATTCACTTTATGTGAACCTGTATGGTTCAGGTCTTCACGTTTTAAGTAAATTTGCGCACCACCCAACTCTTTCGACCATCGCTCAGCATAATACAAAGGACTTGGACGACCGACGTAATACGCCAAGTCACGGTCGAATTCTGCCAAAAACTGTGCATCATCTTTCATGCGGAAATAGAGTTTTTCTAAGTCCTCAAGTGCTGCCATAAGAGTTTCTGACACAAAACGCCCGCCATGAATACCAAAATGCCCTTGTGCGTCTGGGAATTGGGTATAGTCGATTTTATTTTGCTGATCCACGAAGGACTCCTTGCATAAAGCGTTCTATGAGTTGTTGGTCTTTAATACCTTTACTTGATTCTACACCACCGCTCACATCTACGGCATAAGCGCCTGTGGTTTGAATCGCATCTTCAATATTGTCAGGCTTTAAACCGCCCGCCAAAATTAAAGGAATATCGAGTTTTGGGAACTGTGCCCAGTCAAAGCTATGCCCTGTACCGCCTTTCAGCTCAGGATGCCATGCATCCAATAGTACGGCGCTTGCCCCTGCCTGCTGAAAAGCTTGGATTTCTGCAATCACATCCAGTTCAGGTTTCATCTGAATGGCTTTATACCAGCGGCGCCCAACAGTTTGTGCAATCGTTTTGCACTGTTCAGGACTTTCATCGCCATGAAATTGCAGTATGTCTACAGGTGAAATTTTTAAAATATCCTGTATCTCTGCAGCCGATGCATTCACAAATAAACCCACGGTCTGCACATACGGCGGCACATGCTGAATCAGCTCAGCAGCTTGCGCTGCCGTTACACTGCGCGGGCTTGGCGCAAAGAATACAAATCCTATCGCATCTGCGCCAGCTTGGACGACAGATTGAATATCTTGAATACGTGTAATTCCGCAGATTTTGGCACGGGTTCGCATGTTGTTTTGGCTCTGACTCCGCCCTATTCATAGCCTATCTATGAATATGAAGGCGAATCATTGTAATGCAATTTTCATGAATTGCGTGGATTTTCAGCATGCATTCATGGCAAAAAAAAGCCCTGACGGATCAAGGCTTTTTAAATTTATATTTCAAACTCAAACTTATTTCATTGCATAACGCAGAGTTACCCAAGCCGTACGGCCTTCTTGACGGTAGTAATAGTCATCAAATGAGTCATACACGGTGTAATATTCTTTATCAAACATATTCGCAAGTTTGGCTTGTACAGAAAATTCAGGTGTCGCTTGATAAGTTAAACGCACATCTGCTGTCGCAAAACTGCCAAAGCTTGTTGTATTGGCAGCGTCTTTATAACGCTGGTCTTCTGCGTGTACAGAGCCACCTAGCGTCCATTTATCCATCGTATAATCCGCAGACACATTCAACAACTGGCCTGCACGGCCTGCAATTTGGTTGCCCTTTGTTGCGCCCGAGTTATATTCAGGCTCTTGATAGGTATAGTTTAAGTTCCACGTGAAGTTGTCCAGTGACTGCCCGAACTCAGCTTCTACCCCTTTAATTTTTGCTTTTGCAATATTGGTTCCGCCTGAAATCATATTATCAATTTCATTATGGAAGGCAGAAACAGACCAGTTCAACCATTGCGACCCTTTGAATCCAATTTCAATGTTTTCAGACTCTTCAGGGACTAGGTTTGGATTTGACCAGCCCGGATAATATAAGTCATTGAATGTCGGCGAGCGGAAAGCAGTACCGTATGAAACATAAGTGCTGTAGTTGTCATTAAATGAATAACCAACAGCAGCATTGCCTGTAGTGTGATCACCAAACTGTTCATTATCATCTAGGCGAATGGCAGCTTGCAGGTTCACTCGACCAAAATCTCCAAGATATTGTGCATAGTAACCGACATTATCACGCTCTTTTTCATCGTAATTGGTGGTGCTATCTACTTGATCATTTAAGTAATCCACACCCACCAATAGTGTGTTATTTGCATTGAAAGATAATGTGTTTAACCAGCTGATGCTGTCTTTTGTGGTATCAAATACACCAGTCGATTTATCCGCACTAAAGGTTTCGTATTTATCTTCTGAACGGCCAAATTTCAGCTGTGTTTTCCAAAGATCCACTGGTGAATAGGTAAAGCCTACGCCATACACATTTTGCTCAACCTTGTTATAAGGATTTACATTGTATGGACTGTCGTAATTTGTTTCACCATTTACATAGAGAACATTAAAGTCAGCTGCAAATTGATCATTAAACTGATGACCCGCTTTAATTGAAGCAGAATAGTTTTCATAACCATCTTTATCTGTTTCAGTCGGCAAAGTTGTGACATCCATGCCTTGTGTTTTTAAGCCCGCCAAACTCAGTGTCGCCCAAGAATTATCTTGACGAATATTCACACCGACATTGGCATCATAGGTTTCATGTGAACCATACTTAAGCGAAGCAAATGGTTTTACGCCATTTTGCGTACCTTTACGGGTAAAGATTTGAATCACACCGCCCACTGCTTCTGAACCATATAAGCTTGAACGCGGGCCTTTCACTACTTCGACACGTTCAATTTGGTCAATCGGCAAATGCTCAAATGAAGTTTGACCTGATGTTGCCGAGCCAAGCTTTTGACCATCCACCAACACCAATACCGCCGTAGAGCCAGTACCACGAATGGAAATACTGGTTGGCTGGCCTAGGCCGCCAGAGTTGGTATAGGTCACACCTGGTACGGTACGTAGCAATTCTTGCAAAGACGTAAATTGCTTACGTTCAATTTCTTCACGGTTAATGACGGTAACTGCCGCCAAAGTTTTTTGTGAGTCTTGCTCTACAATATTGGCAACCGTGTTGGTAATGACTGGAAGCTGATGAACTTGGTCGGCTGCCATCGCAGCAGAAAGTGGAGATAAAACAAAAAGCGACCCGAGTAGAGTCTTAGAGAAAGAATGCATGCTGTATTCCCCGATCGCACCGCCCGTGCGAATTAAAAGTTGGATAACGCGAGGCGGTTTTGGGGTAAGACAAGGCTTGCCATTTTTCAGACAGAAGCATGCAATCCCGCTATAACGCCCGCCGCATTATGAATAGGTCTGCATCAGGCCGGTCTCCGGACTTACGTTATGAATAACGATTCACCGTTGCGGGGGCAGTGTCAGATAACAACAGCTCTATACTGCTGGACTGACTTCCCAGTTTCACTTCTTAATTAAGGAAGCACCTGAAGCATGGGCAGATTAGTTTCTGCCCCACAGCAAGTCAAGCTGTATATGCAGCTATCTTAAAATGCCCGATAGATTTGATTGTTCGATAAATCGGAGTTCTCTATACTTAAGCCATTCACAACAGTTGGCATGGGAAGTTTTGTAACACTGCCCCCGCAACGGTGCGCAAGCCATGCCTTGCCAGTCCGATACCTGCCCACTGTGTTCTATCACTCAATCATTTACGTGGGGTAAATGCATGGAGCTTTGTATGCCTTTTCCTTTTCAGCCGACTGCGCTTGCAGCTGGCATATCTGCCCTTTGTCTTTTTAACTCCCCAATGTCTGTTGCAGCAGATTCCATTGCACAACCTCAATTAGATACCATTGTCGTCACAGCAACACGTTCTGCAGAAAAATTAGAAAATGTGCCTGCGCGTATATCTATTATTGAACCTGCAACCATAGCGCAATCCCCTATTTCCCAAATGAGTGATTTACTGCGTAACGATGCATCTATCAATATGGTGCAAAACGGCGGTTTAGGACAAGTTGCTTCGATTTTTGTGCGTGGCACAGAATCCGACCATACCTTAGTACTGCGCGATGGCGTGCGTTTGAACTCGGCAACATCAGGCATGGCGCCATTACAGTTTTTAGATACTACCGATATTCAGCAAATTGAAGTGTTAAAAGGCCCTGCCTCTGTGTTGTATGGCTCAGATGCGATTGGCGGTGTGGTACAAATTATTTCCAAGACACCAACGGAAAATACAGTCTTTGCCAGTACGGAAGTAGGTGAACACAAAACCTATAAAAGTATTATTGGCGCAGATGCCGCAAAAAATGGCTATTACGCACAGATTCGAGGGCAACGCTTAGAATCAGATGCCACCAAAGTTTTTGACCTAGATGAACTGAGCAAAGCAAGCTATGACCAAAAAGGCTGGAGTGCAAAAGTCGGATCAAAACAAGAAAATCATGCATTTTCATTGGACTATAGTCATAACGATGGTCGTAGCTTTTATGTCAGTTGTAGCAATGAAGATAAAGACTATAACTGCTTGAACTACAGCAATGTCGCGCAAGATTTTAACAATGAAATGATCAACCTACGTGGTGAAGTGCGTCTATTACCTGCTTTAGAACTGCACGCCCGCCTTTCTCAATTTAAAGATGAGCTAGATCAGGTCACAACCACCGACTTCACCCACAATAAAACCCAAGAAGCGGAAATCTATTCAAAACTTGAGCTGACGCCAAAGCAAACGCTTTTAAGCGGGATCACACACCGCAAAATCAGCGGTGATATTGTGTCTTATGGCACGGCCTATCAAGATGATAACCGCAGCACAGGTTATTACTTACAGCATCAATATCATCAAGATGGTCTTAATACACAGCTCGGAATTCGCCTAGAAGACGATGCAAAATATGGTAGCCATACCATTGGTCAAGCTGCAATTCGTCTGCAAGCACTGCCTTTAACCAGCGTGTATGCCAATATTGGAACTGCATTTAAGTCACCAACCTTAGACGAACGCTATAACAGCTGGTCAGGTAATCCAAACTTAAAGCCCGAAGAAAGCATTTCTTATGAAATTGGCGTCGATCAAAAACTGAATCATGGGCTAAGTACAGGCCTATCCTTGTACCACACCAAAGTCGATCATTTGATTGTGAACGGCCCAAATTACACCTTAGAAAACCTTAATACAGCGGTGTATAAAGGTGTGGAAACCTATCTGCAATGGCAAAATGGCGGATGGTCAAGCAAACTCAGCTATCATTATGTGAAAGCGCAAGATGATGAGAAAAAACAAGATTTACAGCGTCGACCACGTCAGAACTTAAGCTTGACTACAGGTTGGAGCAATGACATGTATGGCATGAATGCAACCTTAAATGCTAAGTCAGATGCCGTGGATTATCAGGCACGCAATCCTGGATATGCCACCATTGATATGAGCGCTTTTTGGAATATCAATCCCAACCTCAAAGTCTTTACCAATTTACAAAATATTGGTGATGTCGAATACAAAACCTCATCGTATGGTTCAGGTTTGTATTATATGAATGGTGGGCGTTTAGCCTCTATCGGTGTCACTGTTAAATATTAATGCACATCACTTTATTCAACTTTTTATCAAAAATGGACAATTAAAATGGGCCACCGTTTAAGTAAAATTTATACCCGCACTGGCGACTCAGGCACGACAGGTTTAGGTGACGGATCACGTGTAGCAAAGGATGATTTACGCATTGAAGCCTTAGGCGATGTCGATGAACTCAATTCAAGTATTGGTATTCTGCGTTCGCATATTGCCCTCAGCAACATTGAAGACAAAGCGGCTTGGGATAAATCTCTTAGTCTAATTCAGCATTGGTTATTCGATTTGGGCGGTGAAGTCTGCATTCCAAACTTCAACTTGGTACAGCCTGTATCTATTGAGTTTTTGGAAAATGACATTGACCGAATGAATGAAGCATTGCCGATGCTAAAAGACTTTATTTTGCCATCTGGAACATTGGTGTGCAGCTTTGCTCATCAAGCACGTAGCGTTTGCCGACGTGCAGAACGCCGTTTAATGGCTGTACATAACCGTGACCAAAACATTCAAGCGCCGTCATTGCAGCTTTTGAACCGACTTTCAGACTGGTTATTTGTCGCATCACGTACATTACAACGTGCAGAAGGCGGTTCTGAAGTGCTTTGGCAAAAGAACATTAACGACACGATTTAAATTCAGATCATTCTAAACCGTTTGATCTGCTTTAAAAAATGCGTCTTATACAATGTCTAATTCGTGACAGGCGGCATGAATGCCGCCGTTGGGTAAAGGTTTCAGGGACGAACCTTTTACCCAACTCAAGATTTTTGTTACTTTTCATCTCTGAAAAGTAAGGCAACGCCTACACAAAGAAAATCAACCACTGCTGAACTTCAAGGCTGTGACCACACCTTAAAATCTCTTACTTGAAAATACGCCAAATACCTCATTAGCCCTGAAAAATTACGGGGGAAACTTCTACTGTTCGAATCTTGACGTGACCCACTTTTAGTTCTAATTTCTGTAGCGTTACAAACACCTAAATAACAGAAAAAAGATCATGCAAATCATCGGACACCGTGGCGCCCGTGGCGAAGCCCCAGAAAATACCCTTGCAGGCTTCCAATACATCCATGACCTCGGCATACGCGCTGTCGAATTTGATGTCCGCCAACTCAAAGACCGTGAGTTAGTCGTCATGCATGATGATAATTTCCTTCGCACCACAGGCATAGACCAACAGCTGTATGCATGTTCAAGCCTAGAACTCGAACCTTATAACCAAGCGCATATTTGGCTGGACTGGCCCAAACAAATCACTCCAACTTTAAAGCAAAGCCTGAACATCATGCAGGACTTTGAGCACTTAGAGGTTGAAGTCAAAGCAGTCGAGACAGCAGAACAGGCCAACGCCTTAATTAGCGAATTGCAAAAACAGCTGCAAGGCTTTGAGCACAATGCGGTGATCACCAGTTTCGACTTAAAAATTCATCAAGCTTTACAGCAGCAGAATTCAACCTTTAAACGCGGTTTGCTCATTGAAGAAGATATCGGCCTTTTAGCCATCGAACAGGCATTGCAATTGGGCTGCTGTCAAATCGGCTGGATGAATCAGCTGGCGAACGATGAAATCCTGCTGGCTACACAGCAAGCTGATTTAAAAATCAGTGTCTGGACAGTGAATGATGTCGAACGTGCCAAACATTTGCAAAAAATGGGCGTTAATGGGCTGATTACAGACTTTCCAAAACTAATGCTACAGCATTTAGATATCGCCTGAATCAACATAAATATACTGTTCTATGATGCAGTTAACAGCCTCAAAAGCATTAAAAAATCCGACTAAAACACTGTGGAAATAATGACCGAAGGTCCACTAATTTCGCTATGCGTTTTGCACATTTCAGGGCAATATAAAACCGCATCTAAGCCAGCAACAGCAACGGATTGGAAATAAATTAAATCGCGGTTTTATTCTGTTACTGTTTTGCACAATACAGTTGTGCAATAATGCTGTGAGCATGAGAAAGCTCATGCTAATATGCAGTTCTATTAATCCATAATCCATTTATGGTTTTTGTATTCTGATATACCTCCCAAGGTTCTAGGAGTTAAGCTGGCGATGACCGCTCCCCAACCCAAAGCACCAATCAACTGGATTGCCGTTTTCGCACTGTTGTTTTTGCCGCTTGTGGCAATTATTGCAATCCCGTTATATGCATACCACCATGATTTTAGCGCGGCAGCCTGGATCAGCATGTTTGTGCTGCTTGGCTTCAGTAGCTTGGGGATCACGGCGGGTTATCACCGCTTATGGGCGCACCGCGCTTATGAAGCGACTTTGCCAATGCAAATTGTCCTGATGATCATGGGCACATTTGCAGTACAAAACAGTATTTTGTTTTGGGCTTCTGGCCACCGTACCCATCACCGTCATGTTGATGATGTCGATCACGACCCGTACTCAATTAACCGCGGTTTTTGGTTCGCGCATATTGGCTGGATGCTTCGTGACTATAAGTCAGGCGGCGCCAACTATAAAAATGCACCGGATTTATTAAACAATAAATTGGTCATGTTCCAAGACAAATACTATGTGCCTTTAGTCATTGCAGTTCATGCCGGTATTTTATTGCCGATCGGCTGGGCTGTTGGCGACATGTGGGGCGTATTGCTGCTTGGCGGCCTAGTACGTTTGATTCTGAGCCATCATGTAACATTCTTTATTAACTCACTGTGCCACATGTGGGGTTCTCGTCCATATACAGACGAAAATACTGCACGTGACAACTTCATCCTTGCGATTGCAACTTGGGGTGAGGGTTACCATAACTACCACCACATTTTCCAATACGACTACCGTAACGGTGTGAAATGGTGGCAGTATGATCCTACAAAATGGTTAATTTGGACGTGTTCTAAATTAGGTCTTGCTAAAAATTTACGTCGTATTCCAAGCTTTAACATCAAGAAAGCTGAACTTGCGATGAAGTTTAAATATGCAGAACAAGATCTTGCAGTTTATGGCCTAAATGTAAATGATGACGTAGCTCAAGTAAAAAGCAAAATTGCACTTGAATATGAAGCATTTACCAATACGCTAAACGATTGGGCTAAGCTGAAAGAACAAGAAATTCAAGCGAAAAAGACTGCAGTCGCTGAAAAAATTCACCAAATGGATGACAAGCTAAAACTTGAATTCCAGCAAGTTGAACAGCGCCTTTCACAGCACCGTGAAACAGTTACAACGCTCATGCGCAACATTAAAAAGAAAGCAGTTTCAGAATAAACTGAAGCGCTGCAGATAAAGCCCCGTCATGGGGCTTTATTTTTTGCGCTGCATAATAAATACCGTAACATCTGGCTCTGCCATCACTGCCTTCACTTTGCTATAGTTTCAGCACAGCTACTTTTTCCAAGACAACTATGCAGTTTAACCCGCGCTATAACACGCTCCCTTCCCGCCTATATCACCATCAGCAGCCAAGCCCGCTCAAAGGCGCTAAGGCTGGCCATTTTAATGCAGCTTTGGCCGCACAGCTACAATGGTCAGAAGATGATATTCAGCACTGGGTTGAAATCTGCAGCGGTCAAAAAACTTTTGCCGAATTTGAACCTTTGGCGATGGTTTATGCGGGCCATCAATTTGGGCAATGGGCAGGACAATTAGGTGATGGTCGCGGTTTGCTGATTGCGCAAATTGTAGATAAAGATGGGCAAACCATTGACCTGCATTTAAAAGGCGCTGGTTCTACGCCTTACTCACGGATGGGTGACGGCCGTGCAGTACTGCGCTCAACCATTCGTGAATATTTGGCAGGACATGCGCTTAACAGCTTAGGCGTTGCATCAAGCAATGCAGTTGGTTTTACCAGCTCTGAGCAAGGCGTACAGCGTGAAAAATTAGAATTAGGCGCAATGGTGCTGCGTACCTCAGACTGTCATATTCGTTTGGGGCATTTTGAATGGATCAATCAATATCAGGGGGATTTACTGCCTGAATTCACGCAAAAATGTATTGAATGGCATTACCCTGAATGCTTAGAGGCAGAGCAGCCGATTTTGGCTTTTGCCACCCAAGTCATTCAACGTACCGCCGTAATGATTGCGAAATGGCAACTGGTCGGCTTTGCACATGGCGTAATGAATACCGATAACCTCAATATTACAGGTTCGACTCTGGACTTTGGCCCTTATGGTTTCTTAGAGCGCTTCCGTCCAAATTGGGTCAACAATCATTCGGACTACCAAGGCCGTTATACCTACCAGCAGCAGCCGAGTATTGGTCATTGGAATTTATGGCAATGGCTGAACAACTTAGTACCACTCTGCCCTGCGGACTATGACAAAAAACAGTGGAAGGAAGATCTAGCCAAGTGCTTAGAACATTTTGAACTGACCTTCTTGGAGCATTATAAAATGGGCTTAGCTCAGAAAATGGGTTTGCCAAGTTTCCACACAGACAGCTTTGATTGCGCAATGGCATTCTTGCGTATTTTGCAGACCGAACAGCTCGACTACACGCAAAGCTTTATCCGTCTGCAAGAAAAACAATATGAAACCATTAAAGATGACTGCCTTGACCGCCGTGCTTTTGAAGCTTTCCTGACGCAATATGAAAGTATTCGTGAACATCAGGACACCCATGCTTTAGATGCTGAAATGGCACAAGCTAACCCGCAATACATTTTGCGCAATCATATGGCGCAAAAGGCGATTGAGCTTGCTGAACGTAATGATTTTTCAGAAGTTGAGCGTTTGTTTAACTTGCTCAGCCAACCCTTTAGCAAACAGCCTGAACTTGAGCAAGCAGCAGATTTAGGGCCATTGCCAAGTGATGTACCTGAAGTTATGGTCAGCTGTTCTTCTTAAAATTTATCCACACATTCAAGCTTGAATCAGCTCAAAATTGTGGATAATTTAAACATTATCCACAATTACAATTAGAACCGACTGCTTATGCATTTACATCAAATGGCTGCCCATACCGCCCTAAAACTGCCAGAAGTGACAGTGACTCAGCCTTTCGGTGACGGCTGTGACGTGTATAAGGTCATGGACAAGGTTTTTATGCTCAGTTTTCATTTAGAAGGCAAAGCAGCGATCAACTTAAAGGTGCTGCCAGACAATGGCAGCATGCTGAGAGATATTTATCCCTTTATTTGTGCAGGCTGGCATATGAATAAGCAGCACTGGATTTCTGTATTTACAGATGAAGCGTTGGAAGATGAATTGCTGCAAGATTTGGTGCTGAATTCTTATGAATTGGTGGTCTCAAAGCTAAAAAAAGCTAAGCAACAGCGAATTGAGCTCTTACGTCTGCTATAGCATGATTTTTAATTTTAAAAAAATAGAAATTTCAATCGATCAATCTCTAATTAAAGTTAGAATCACCCCAAATTAAATGATTAGCTATTTTATTTATGCAATTCAGACACGATATCAATGGATTACGAGCCATAGCTGTATTGGCCGTTGTACTTTTTCACTTTAATCCACAATGGCTAACTGGTGGTTTTGCTGGTGTAGATGTCTTCTTTGTCATTTCTGGCTTTTTGATGACAGCCATTATTTTTAATGGCATTGAAAAAAACACATTTAACCTATTTAAATTTTATACCGCACGTGCAAACCGAATTATTCCTGTTTTAGCCACGATGACTATCTTTTTAGCCATATTTGGCTGGTTCTATTTAGCCCCGGTTGATTATAAAGATTTAGGGCGACAAATCGAAAAAAGCTCTTTCTTTATCTCCAATCTTCTTTTTTCAAAAGGTGGGGGCTATTTTGATACTGCTGAGCATACTAAATGGTTGTTACATACATGGTCTTTGTCTGTTGAGTGGCAATTTTATATATTTTTTCCACTTATCATTTTGATGCTTAAAAAATATTTAAACCTTCATAATTTAAAACGTGTAGTGCTTGGGCTGTTTTTAGTCAGCTTTATTTATTGTATATATGCAACCTATAAAGACAGCAAAACTGCCTATTTTTTACTGACTAGCCGTGCATGGGAAATGCTCATAGGTGGTTTAGCATTCCTCTATCCTTGGTCATTAAACACCAAAAAGTCACAGCTTATGACCCAATGCTTAGGGCTCGTGCTAATTCTAGCATCGTATATCTTTATCTCTAAAGATACGCTTTGGCCGGGTTATATGGCGCTAATTCCCGTCCTTGGTGCGTATTTAATTATTGTGAGTCAGTACCAACAGAATATTTTCATTAACAATCCTGTTTTTAGTCATATTGGTAAATGGTCTTACTCAATTTATGTTTGGCACTGGCCCTTGGTTGTATTGGGTTTCTACCTTGGTCTCGAAAATTGGTGGATATACGGAATACCGCTGTCAATTTTATGTGGTTTCTTAAGTTATCACGCTATTGAAAAGATTCATTTCCCACGCTATTCATCGTGGAAAGAAATTTATAAAGTAAAAGCAATTTATCTCGCTTTATTCCTTTTAGGCTTTGGACATTTTCTTAAATCAAATGATGGTGTAGATTCACGACTTCCAGAAGCAGCTAAAATAGCGAATGAAGAAATCAATAACACCAATCCTTATGATTGCGACCAACAAGAGTTACATGAATGTATCATAGGAAATCCAGCTAAAATTCAAGCTATTGTTGTTGGAGATAGCCATGCTGATGCATTGACCACTTCTGTAGCAACAAGTTTTAATTTGAAAGCAGAAGGTATCATTTCATTTGCAACTGCTGCTTGCCCATTTATTCCCAATATGCAATTTTACAAAGATAAAAGTCCTTGCCCAGAAATCAACCAACAACGTTTAAACTTAATTGCATCCAAAAAATATGAAAATATTCCAATGGTGTTCATTGCCAGATATCCAAGCTACTTAATTGGAGAAAATGACCCGGATCACATGGACGCGAGAGGCTCTAAACCTTCTGTTTATTTTGATGATAATCCAAATATCACTCAAAAGAATCGAATGATTTCATTTCAAAAAAATCTCACTGAAGTTTTATGTCAAACCTCTAAGACTAACCCTGTATATATCGTGCAACCGATTCCAGAAGTGGGTTTCAATTTACCGCAAAGAATTATTAAGAATGTATTCTACAAGCGCAATGAAAAAATATTTATTTCACACGATGCCTACTTAAAAAGATCAGGAGAAATTCGCAAAATTATTCAGGAAAGTGCAGCGCAATGTCAGGCCAAGGTCTTAGACCCTGCATTACTTTTATGTAAAGGAAATGAATGTATTTCTGAATATAAAGGACGCCCGATTTATCGTGATGGTAATCATTTAAGTGAATATGGGAATAAGCTTTTAGTTCCAATGTTTAAACAAGCCTTCAATCCATAAAATATAAAAGCAGACCTAAATGGCTTTAATTTTTTAAAGTCATTTAGGTAAATTTACAAACTAAAATTTAAAATCTATTTGCTTCTAAAGGCAATTTCTTAAAACGCTTTCAACATCGTTGTTAAACAACTTTACTTTAAAAATTGGATACTTTAAAAGGCTCTTCCCTAAGCCTTTATTGCATTAAACCTTCTTTGTTTGCATCACTTTAAACAGCACAAATAGCAGTAAAATCCATAGTGGCTGCATCAGTACCGACAGCATAAAGCCCTGATTCCACATGATGTATAAAATCATCAGCATGAACGCTAAAACAAAATAGTTGGTGAATGGTGCAAATAAGGCTGGAAATTTAGTCTGTATACCCTGTTGCTGCATTGCTTTTCTAAATTTCAAATGAATCAAGCTGATCAGCATCCAATTCAGCACCGCAGCGCTCACCACTATATAAATCAAATAGCTTAACGCTTTTTCAGGCAAGAAATAATTCAGCAACACACAACCAAAAATCAGCAATGCAGAAAATAAAACTGCAGCCATCGGCGTACCGTGCTTATTCACTTGCTTAAAGACTTTAGGTGCATTGCCCTGTTCTGCCAAGCCTAACAGCATACGACTATTGGCATACATCCCGCTGTTACAGACCGAAACTGATGCCGTCAAAATAATAAAATTCAACAAATGTGCCGCCCAATCAATCCCCATCTGATTAAAGATCATCACAAATGGGCTATGATCCAAACCACCAAGTTTTAACTGATTCCAAGGCACCAGCGACAGCAAGACCGCCAAAGAGCAGATATAAAACAAGAACACGCGGATCACGGTTTGATTTACCGCTTTCGGGATGTTTTGATCGGGGTTTTCAGTTTCAGCGGCCGCCATGCTAATCAGCTCAATGCCACCAAAGGCAAACATCATAAAGGCCAACATATAAAATAAGCCTTCAAAACCATGCGGGAAAAAGCCCCCATGTGCCCACAAATTACTGATTGAAGCGGTTGAATCTGCACCTGCGGTAAGCAGCAAATACACACCAAAAATAATCATGGCAACAATGGCTATAACTTTAATCATCGACAGCCAAAATTCAGATTCTGCATACAATTTGACATTGGCTAAATTGGCAAGGGTAATGACCGCAAAAAATACCAGTACCGAAACCCATGCTGGCACATGTGGCCACCAATAATTCACATATTTACCAATGGCCGTCAGTTCAGTCATCACCACTAAAATATACAAAATCCAGTAGTTCCAGCCTGTTAAAAATCCTGCAAAATTACCCCAATATTTAAAGGCAAAATAACTGAATGAACCTGTTACTGGCTCTTGTACAATCATTTCACCCAGCTGGCGCATAATTAAAAAGGCAATCAAACCGCCAATCAAATAACCTAAAATGATCGATGGCCCAGCCGATTCAATAATATGCGCAGAACCTAAAAATAGGCCTGTACCAATTGCACCGCCCATTGCAATCAGCTGAATATGGCGGTTCTTCAATCGGCGCTGCAGTTGAGGCATTTGGCTGCTCACAACACGTTCTCATCTGATAAAAAAGTAGATTGTAAATCTTTTTAGCCAGGTTATGCGCTATTGTGGCTTACTCATCCCAATAAAAAAGGCGAACACATTTACATGGATTCGCCTTTAGATTGTCTAAATATAATTAATCTTCAGGATATTCAAAACGATAACCAACACCGTATACCGCCTGAATCCACTCATGGCGATTGCCCGTTTCGGCTGCCTCAGAAATTTTACGGCGTAGGTTTTTAATGTGGCTGTCAATTACACGGTCAGCAACATCAAAGCTGTCTGGGTTAATGTGATCTAGCAACTGCGCACGCGAATACACTTGCCCCACATGCTCCAAAAATAGTTCCAGTAATCGAAACTCTGTTGGTGTGAGGTTTAATGACTTTTGCTGATACCAAACACGTTGCTGGCCTTTGTCCATACGGAATAAATCGTTGCTTTCTGGCTCAGCTTTACGCTCTAGACGACGTAATACTGCTTGTACACGTGCAACCAATTCTTTCGGGCTAAAAGGCTTACAAACATAGTCATCTGCACCCATATTTAAGCCCAACACACGGTCAATTTCTTCAGTACGGGCAGTGACCATAATAATTGGCAGATCTGACTGCTCACGCACTTTACGACAAATGGTCAGACCATCCATACGCGGCACCATCAAATCTAAAATCATTAGACTAGGCTTACGCTGTGTAAAACTCTCATAGGCCTCTTGGCCATCATGAAACATGCTCACTTCAAAGCCTGCTGCTTCTAAATAATCACGCACCAGTTGTGCAAGTTCTACTTCATCTTCAACCAGCATAATATGCTTCATAAATGCTTATTTTCCTTTTAAGAGTTCACTTGTTTTGGGAAGCTTAACTTGCAACGTAATCCACCCAATGGTGAATGATCAAAACTTAGCTCACCACCCATTGCTTGCGCAATTTTGCCAGATAATGCCAAACCTAAACCTGTTCCACCAGTACTGCGTGTGCGCGAATCGTCTACACGATAGAAGCGTTGCCCTAAATTAGCCAACTGCTCATCGCTGAGCCCTAATGGACTATCGTCAACGTACACCATCCAATAGGCATCATTTTGTTCAGTATGAATTCGAATCTCACCACCCGCTTCAGTATAACGAATACTGTTACCCAGTAAGTTCACCATAATTTGTTTAAAACGGTCTATATCCAATTGTAAATCAGCACCCTCACCCTGTGCACTCACTGTTAAGTGTGCCTGCTCAAACTTCGGCTTAAAGTTTTCAACTTCTTGCACAATCACCTGCCACGGATTCACATTGGCCATATAGCATTTCAATTGCATCGCTTCAGCTTGTGCTAAATCTGCCAAATCTTGGGTCAGTTTTTTCAAACTGCTCACCTGATTGAGCATTGAGGCAAAATGCTCAGGCGTTGGCTTACGTATGCCATCCTGCATGGCTTCAATTTGCGCTTGGAGTACAGCCAGCGGGGTTTTCAGTTCATGTGAAGTATCGGCCACCCATTGACGACGCGATGTTTCATGTTGATCTAAAATCATCGCCAACTGATTTAACTCATTTGATAAATCGCCTAATTCATCATTACGATTGACAGTAATTTGATGCTGATAATGGCCTTTGGTTAATTCACGTGTTCCATTTAATAAGCGCTGAATCGGCTTTTTAAAATAGGTCGCTAGTAATAATGAAGCAATTAAACTGGCCAATAAGGTTAAACCATACACCAAAATCAAATAACGTTTTTGCTTACTAAAAAAGTTAATACTAATCGCATCATCTTGATCAAGTACGGGTTTTAAACCCAAATAACCAACGACCTGATTTTTCACCATAATCGGACGATAGGAAATATTTGCATCTGTTGGTTCGCCCACAACAAATTGGTGTTTTGCATCATATAAAGATAAACGTGAGCTCAAGCCCAAACGATCTGGCATTTGAATAAATTGCTTTTTGCCATCGGGTTGTGATTTTGAAGAGTCTGCCTGTTCCGATGCTTTTGCATCCTTCTGATCTTTGGGTCTAAATACATTTTGATTTGAACTTAAAGGAAATTTTAAGCCATCAAATGGGCGAAATTCCGAAGGTAAATTACGTTCAATAAAATCTAATTCGGCAAGATCCGCCTTATGTTTTTCAATATCCGATGGATTTAAAGTCGGGGTGGCTGCGACCAAGGTATGTTCTTTAAAATAGCGTTGTTGTAACGCAATATCATACTGACGACGCAACCACCAATTTGATAATCGGTCATAATCATCAGGTCCAGCATTACCTTCTATTTGTAATATTTGCGCCTGAATTGCATTGCCCCAGTCCTGATACACATCATAGACATCGGACAAATTATGGATCAGTAAATCCAGTTTCTGCATTTCAACATCTGCAACATAATTGGTAAAATTACGTTGCATATTCCAATGAAGCACGCCCAAACTCACCGTTGTGATCACTAAAGTGGTCAACAGCACAGTCAGAAATAAACGTAAAGCAATGGGCACACGACGGATATTCAAAATAGAGTCTCTATTTTTTCTTCTATATTTATTATTGTAACGAACACTGGTCTAAAAAACTCTTCATTGTTTCTTCATCATTATTATTTAATCTTTAAGCATCAAATATTCAATATATGCAGTGGGGCGAAACCAATGAACAACATGACAAAACTCGCGTTAATCGGTGCAAGTGTTATCAGTATGGGTACATTAACAGCCTGCCAATCAACCACTGCAAATCAAGCCAATGATCATCAACGTATGATGAAAGAACATCATGGTGATTCAGCGCGCAAAATGTCGCCAGAACAACGCGAGCAAATGAAAGAAATGCGTGCTGAACAACGCCAAGTGTTTAAAGAAATTAAGCAGGCCTGCGATAACAAAGCATCGGGGACTGCCGTTCAAGTCAAAGCTGGCGACAAAGTTATTGATGGTACCTGCACGGTTCAATTTAAAGCGGATCGTCAAGCGCTTAAGCAAGAATTTAAACAAGCACGTGCAGAACAAAAGCCAATGCGTGGCGAACACCGCCCAATGCGTGGTGATATGAATGGCCCAATGCACATGCGTTCTGCTGAGCCACTCACTGATGCCAAACGCGCTGAATTGGTTAAACAATTTGATCAACGTTTAGCAGAGCGTCAAGCACATCAACAAGCCATTGCTCAAGCTTGCCAAGCTAAAGCTAATGGTACAGCGGTACAAATTAAATCTGGCGAACGTACAATTGCGGGTAAATGTGAAGTCCGCTTTATCCCTAATGCGCCCCTTAAAACCGCTTAAGCTGACACAAAAGATCCGATAGACTAGAAATAGTCACATGAGGCGCTCTATTGAGCGCCTTTTTTATGCACAGTATTTCACTTTTCATGACTCCATTTAGCCTCAGCATGTACTCATTACCTTCAGCCCTTTGATACAAGAACTTAATCATCGTTAAGCAACTGTTTTAAATAGCGCTTTATGAGGCGACATAACTTTTTACGTTTTTGACTATTCTGCTCATCAATATTGAAGCAAAACTGTATACACTCTACACACTTAGGATTTTCAAGATCAGATTCTTTGACTTTACAGTCACTAAGAAATGCCCTGGAAATGCTTGTACCTTACAATAAGATGTTGCACGATTGACCCATTGCAAAAACATGTGTCATTGAAGACACGATTAACCTTTATTTAGGATTATTAACGCTGGTAGAAACCAGTATTGAGGAAAACGATATGCCACAATACAAAGCGCCTTTACGTGATATGCAATTCGTTCTGCATGAATTATTAAATGCTGAAGAACATTATGCGAAACTTCCTGCGTTTTCTGACACCGTAAGCCGTGAATTGGTTGACCAATATTTAGAAGCCGCTGCAGATTTCTGTGAAAACGAACTATCTCCTTTAAACCAAGTCGGCGACCGTGAAGGCTGTACTTGGAATGATGGCGTTGTAACAACTCCAACTGGCTTTAAAGAAGCGTATCAAAAATACATCGAACTAGGCTTCCCTTCTCTTTCTGCAGATGAAGAGTTTGGCGGTCAAGCATTACCAAACTCTTTAGGTATTTCTATCTCTGAAATGGTCGGTACTGCGAACTGGGCTTGGGGTATGTACCCTGGTCTTTCTCATGGTGCTGTACGTACTTTAGAGCACCATGGTTCTGCAGAACAAAAAGCAGCTTACCTTCCAAACCTAGTATCAGGTGTTTGGACGGGCACAATGTGCTTAACAGAATCTCATGCAGGTTCTGACCTTGGTATTATCCGTACTAAAGCTGAACCACAAGCAGACGGTAGCTATGCAATTTCTGGCGAGAAGATCTTTATCTCTGCTGGTGAACACGACATGGCTGAGAACATCGTCCACATCGTTCTTGCACGTCTTCCTGGCGCACCTAAAGGTACAAAAGGTATTTCTTTATTCATCGTACCTAAGTTCAACTTAACTGCAGATGGTTCTGTAGGCGAGCGTAACGGCGTACGTTGTGGTTCAATCGAACACAAAATGGGTATCCATGGTAACTCTACATGCGTGATCAACTTTGACAACGCAAAAGGTTTCCTCATTGGACCAGAAAACCGTGGCCTAAACTGCATGTTCACATTCATGAACACTGCACGTATTGGTACTGCTGTACAAGGTTTGTCTGCTTCTGAAGGCGCTTTCCAAGGTGCTTTAACTTATGCAAAAGACCGTCTAGCAATGCGTTCTTTAACTGGCCCTAAAGCACCAGAAAAAGAAGCAGATCCAATTATCGTTCACCCTGCTGTACGCAACATGCTATTCACGCAAAAAGCATTTGCAGAAGGCGGTCGTGCACTAGTTTACTTACTTGCTCAACACGCTGACGTGGTAGAAAAAGGCGCGACTGAAGAAGAACGTAAGTTCTCTGACAACATCTTGTCTCTTCTTACACCAATCGCTAAAGCATTCTTAACTGAAACAGGTTCTGAATCTGCGAAACACGGTGTTCAAGTCTTCGGTGGTCACGGTTTCATTTCAGAACACGGTATGGAGCAAATCGTACGTGATACACGTATCTCTTGCTTATACGAAGGTACAACTGAAATCCAAGCGATTGACTTGTTAGGCCGTAAAGTATTGGGTACTCAAGGTGCAATGTTGAAAGACTTCACTAAGATCATCCACAAATTTGCAGAAGCAAACAAAGACAATGCAGCAATGGCTGAGTTTGTTGCACCGCTTGCTACCCTAAACAAAGAATGGGGTGACTTAACAATGCAAATTGGTATGAAAGCAATGCAAAACCCTGACGAAGTGGGTGGCGCAGCAGTTGATTACCTATACTTCTCTGGCTACGTAACACTTGCTTTCCTATGGGCACGTATGGCACTTGTAGCACAAGAAGCACTTGCAGCAGGTACAACTGAAGTTGACTTCTACAACGCGAAAATCACAACAGCACGTTTCTACTTCAAGAAAATCTTGCCACGTGTTCGCGCACACGTAGACGTGATTGCTGGTGGTGTAGATCCACTCATGACTTTAGATGCTGAACACTTTGCATTCTAATTTCAGTGCACACTGAACAATAAAAAGAACAAAGGACGGTCATTGATTTGGCAGTCCTTTTTCTTTATAACTAATTCAAAAATTAAGCCTTTAGTCGTCTAACACTGCAAAAAATTATCGCTTAGACTGATTAAATCGTTACGAATCAAACAATAAACAGGTGACACACGATGCCAATTTATAACGCACCTCTTGCGGACATGAAATTCATCCTAAACGATGTATTTAAAGCAGAACAATTCTGGCAAGACAATGAAAATCTTGCACATGTAGATGCAGCAACGGCTGAAGCAATTTTAGAAGAAATGGCAAAATTTGCTCAAAACGTAACGCATCCTTTAAACCGTACAGGTGATGAAGAAGGTGCAACATATAATAACGGTAGCGTAACAACACCTGCTGGCTTTAAAGAAGCATTTAAACAATATGCTGAAGGTGGCTGGATTGGTCTGGGTGCAGACGAAGAATGGGGCGGTCAAGGCATGCCAAAAATGCTGACTGTTCTGTCTGACGAAATGCTTTTTGCGACGAATCCATCTTTCATGCTCTACCCGCTTCTTTCAGTTGGTGCAGGCATGGCATTAAACAGCTATGCATCACAAGAGCAAAAAGAAACTTACCTACCAAAAATGTATACAGGTGAATGGTCAGGCACAATGTGCTTAACTGAACCACATGCAGGTACAGACTTAGGTATTATTAAAACTAAAGCTGAACGCAATGAAGACGGCACCTACAACATCACAGGTACAAAAATTTTCATTACTGGCGGTGACCACGACCTTTCTGAAAACATCATTCACTTAGTCTTGGCAAAAACACCAGATGCACCTGCAGGTTCACGCGGTATTTCACTGTTTATCGTGCCGAAGTTCATCGTGAATGCTGACGGTTCTTTAGGTGAGCGCAATGCAGCAGGCCCAGGTTCAATCGAACACAAAATGGGGATCAAAGCATCTGCAACGTGTGTAATGAACTTTGACGGCGCGAAAGGTTACCTCGTGGGTAAAGAAAACGAAGGCCTTGCTGCGATGTTCGTGATGATGAACTACGAACGTTTATCTATGGGTATTCAAGGCCTCGGCGCTTCTGAATTTGCATACCAAAATGCTGCACAATATGCGACAGACCGTCTACAAGGCCGTAGCGCATCTGGCGTGCAATCCCCTGCTAAACCAGCGGACAGCATTTTAGTTCACGGTGATGTACGTCGTATGTTATTAAATGCACGTGCGAACAATGAAGCATCTCGTGCATTTGCAGTCTATGTTGGCCAGCAACTCGACATCACTAAATTCTCTACCGATGCAGAAGCTGTGAAAAAAGCCAATGACCGTGTTGCGCTTTTAACACCAATTGCAAAAGCATACCTAACAGACACAGCATTCAACGCCACTTTAGATGCACAAATGGTGTTTGGTGGACATGGCTTTATCCGTGAATGGGGCATGGAACAATGTATCCGTGACTTACGTATTGCCCAAATTTACGAAGGTACCAACGGCGTTCAGTCTCAAGATTTAATCGGCCGTAAAACCATTAAATGTGGCGGTGCATTCATTGCTGAATACATCCAAGAAATCCGTGATTTTGCCAATGACTTAAGCGCTGACCTTAACTTCATTAAAGATGCAACTTTAGATGCAGCGGCAGAAGTTGAGTCTGTAACACAATATGTACTTGAAGCAGCAAGTGAAAACGTAGAATTCTCGAACTCTGCAGCGGTGGATTATCTACATGCTGTAGGCCTACTCAGCTTCTCTTATATGTTTGCCCGCATTGCCAATGCAGCCAAAGATAAAGACGGCGAGTTCTATCAAAACAAACTGTCTCTTGCACTGTATTTCGTTCAACGCGTTTTACCTGAACTTGCTGTACGCATTCAAAAAGTAAAAGCAGGTTCTGAAGTAATTATGAACTTCTCTGAAGATTACTTTACTAATCAGGCTTAAGCCTCTTTAAGTTTGAAATAAAAAAAGCCTGAATATTCGGGCTTTTTTTATTTCTCTGATGGATGATACTGCCGCACTGACTGCGCTATTTCAGGATTCGAATTTTCCAATGCTTTCGCTACATTTATCGCATCTACAGCGCTACGGTTTTGACTCACTTTAAACTTACCCACAATTGAGTCTATTTCGATTTCAATCGCCACAATTTTCTCTAACTGTTCAGCAATAAAATCATTCGGTGCATCACCCATTTTCCATGGCACAGGTTGCGTCGCTTCATGAGTACAAGTTAAACGAGCCAAAATTCCACGTAAATATTTTTCATCTGCAATTTTACGTATCTTGCCTTTAACATGGACTACACGATAATTCCATGTCGGCACGACGCGGTGATGTTCTTGTTTTCCTTCGTACCAATTTGGCGAAATATATGCCTGATCTGCATGAAAAATAACATAAGCTGATCGCTCATGTTCCAGTAAGTTAAACAGCGGATTTGCTTTGGCAATATGTCCACGAAGCATGCCCTTTTTGCCAGCTGAACGATCCAGTTCCAGCGGAATATGATTGGCCTCAATTTCCCCTTCATGAACCACCATCACACTGGCTAATGGATGCGCTTCAATACAGTCAAATAGCTCCGTTAAATCTTCCTGCTGAAAATGAGTCGGTAAATACATTCTATTTTTCTCAGACGAAATATTACCCGAACAACATAACATTAAAATTCAGCCGATTTATTTAAAAAAAAATCTAATTTCGCTGTTTCATGTGCATGAAACTTGCTTGTTATTTAATGAAATTTAACACTTTATATAGGAGGATAAGCCATGAGCCACCGCGACCCACGAATTATAAAACTTGAATCCCTCCTCGATCGTTTAGGCAATCTTGCCGTAGAAAGCTTTCACTACATTGCTTTATTTATTATTGGCTGTATGGTGATTTGGTCTGCTGGACATACGGTTTTTGAAATACTCACCGTAAAAAAATTCGCGACTATTGACGATATTCTCTTGCTGTTTATTTACTTAGAACTGGGTGCAATGGTGGGGATATACTTTAAAACCAATCACATGCCCGTACGTTTTCTAATTTATATTGCCATTACAGCACTGACACGATTATTAATTGCTGACATCCAACACACGCACAAAGCCAGTATGGATTTGGTGATTATTACGGGGTCTATTTTAATTTTAGCCTTTGCCATTTTGGTCGTGCGCTATGCATCTTGGACATATCCATCGGTTATTCGTGATAAACACACCGAAAAACCACTACCTGAAGGCAAAACCCCACGCCCAGAAGATGATGAACTCGCATAGACTCTGATAGTGCCCGTCCTCACCTGAGCAAGCTTTAAAGCACTGCTTTAAAAGTGACGTGAAGTGAGGGTTCGGGATATCTGATAAAACCTGATCAATTCGATGCTAAGACATAACGACCATTTTCAAAGATCCAAAACATACCTGTTGGTGGTGCAGGCAAACCTAGTCGGTGCCAATCTGAAATCACACGATAAGTGGAACTCGAAATACTGGCCGTAGCAGGATCACCATTGACCCAACTATAACTTTGCGAATTTTGAATAATTGTTGTGGGTGCTTGGTACTGGATACTAATACCATTTTGAATTGGTGGACGGTGCTGTGGCGGACGCGGTTGATTTGGGTAAATGGGCGGACGATGCTGTGAATTGTTTGGATACTGCGGATAATGCTGAACATTAGGCTGTTGTGGATAGTTAGGACGGTGCCCCTGTTGCTGATAACCATTATGCGGTGGCATAGGTCTGTTTTGCTGCGCACTCGGAACACCCTGATAGTTTGCCCATTGATTTTCAGCAAAGGTCAACGGACTCGCACTGAGTAATCCAGCTGTTAGACTTAATGCAAATAATGCTGTTCTCACAAGATGCTCCTCCTCTATATGTGCATTCATTATAAAAGCATTTTTAGGAGAAAAAATGAACACTGCAGGGATTTTTTGCAATGCCGTAGATAAGCATGAATAAGATTGAATGAGCATTCATTACAGTGGAATATGCTAATATTCTTTTTATTTCGTTGTGGATCCAAAGCTGTGTCTGAATTAAGTTTTGACCGACTTTATCAATTCTTCTGTAAAGTTCCGAGTGTGCAACAAAACCATATTGACTCTTATGGTACAGATGGTAAAAGTGCATGGTGGTTTAAATTTCAAATTAATGTCGATCATCCCTTGGCATGGCAAACCGTACAAGAGCTTGGCCATGTGTTGAACTATATTTCTAAAAATGAACGCTTACCGACTCAGTTTTTACCGGTATCACCACCACCCTATATGAATGGTGAAGCTAAACAATTTTTAGCATGGGTCATTCAATGTAATCATGACGACTTTCCACCCGATGTGGTCTGTGACTGGCTTGAGGCACGCTTGCCACAACCTGTAGAAGATGAAACCAAGTGGAAAATCAAAACTGATTTGCATGAATTGGATAATATGACGGATAAGGATTTAGATACCTTAGTACCACCAAATCCAGAACCGAAGAATTAAAACTGATTAAATCCCTCCTAACCTCCCTTTAAAAAGGGAGGAAAGTCCCTCTTTTGAAAAGAGGGATTGAAGGAGATTAATACAATTCTAAAAAGTAGATAACCCGCTCCATTCCATAAAACGGTATAAGGCATATTTCAGTTTAGATTCATCAGCATATTGACGATATGGCACACTCATTTGACGGCCATCTAAATTTGACCATGCACGATTAAAATACTGATTGGCTTGTGTAAATACCTGAGCATCACGCCCACCAATAACATTTAAATCTGTTTCCAAATTATAGTTTTTTAAATTGCGCGCAGTGAAATTTGCCGAACCTAAAATCAATTGAGTCGTATACATATCACGTTTTAACAGCATTTTACTGTGGCACTGCTCGCCTTGGGTATTGCACCAACGCACATCAATACCCGCATTGTTCAGCTCAGCCGCCACTGGCCGGTTAGGAATACCATTTTTAGTACGGCCAAACGCATCTTTATTTGGATCTAAGAGTACTCGGATTTTTACACCGCGTTGATGTGCTGCAATTAACTGCTGAATAATCTGACGCTCAGATAAATAAAACATTGCGATGTCGATTTCTACGCCAGCCTTTTGACTACTTTTAATCGAGTCAAGTACCGCCTGATAAATCGCACCTTCAGTCAGCACTTGAACTTGCGGTAAT
Source organism: Acinetobacter sp. SWAC5 (assembly GCF_003419885.1). NCBI lineage: Bacteria > Pseudomonadati > Pseudomonadota > Gammaproteobacteria > Moraxellales > Moraxellaceae > Acinetobacter > Acinetobacter sp. SWAC5. The sequence continues at coordinate 109,233 of NZ_QUWR01000008.1, read as the reverse complement.
GTTTTCGCCTCTTCAAATTCGCCCGTAATCACTGCCGGCAAATTGGCTTTCGACATTGCACCAACAGCTTGTTCTGTCTGCAGCACATCCAGTGCGGTTTTGCCTTGAACTAACAATGCCACATTTGAATGGCGTGAGCTTCCATCATGTGGATTCATGGAACTAACTAAGGCTTTCCAACCATCAACCGTGTCCACCACCATAGTTTTACGATGATTGGCTTTAAAATTTAGAAGCTCAAAGTAGCTACGCAAAGTGATTTTTTCATTGCCAAATGGATTCGGCAACCAGCCTGATTCCGTGTTATTTCCCATTCCCTGACAACATAAATACCAAATGCCAGACCACGTTGGATTAGATGCACGCAATGGACTTAAATCGGTTTCAATCACATCAATCCCAACTTGGCGCAAGTCATGGTATTGCTCAGAATACACACCACCGTAAACGGTATTGATTGGATCAGTGATTAACTTAATTTCGAGATTAGGATTGTATTTACGCTTCTCAATAAGAGCATTCGTCAATTGTTGCATAAGCGCTTGATGCTGTACTTTAGAATCGCCTACTTGCTGATTAAACAAGAACATATCAATCACAATCGTGCTTTGCGCCTGCTCAATCAATTGAAGCATTTGCTTGAAAATTTGCTGATCTACATGTTGCTGACCTGTTGTATCGAGATAAGTTTGATCAACCAAAAATTCCACATTTGCATGACGTAATTTACCCGTGTAATCCAGCCCTTCTGGTAAAGGCTTATACATGTGATATACAGCGGAAGATAAATAGCCTAGCGCCAATAACCCTACAACCAGCCCCACATATCGACGTGTAGACCAATTGAGTTTACGGTGGATTCGCTCAAAAATACGCATAATAAAAAACCTAGTCCAATATACTCAGACTAGGTATTATCCATTGATTTTTCAAGCGGATTTCTGTGATTGTATGCAATCAAAGAGCTATTGCGCACTCATGATTGCAACTCATTTAAAAGCCGAACTCTACGCCTACGCTAAAGTTACGGCCAACTTGTGGAATGGTCGATAAATACGATGCATGTGAATAAACTTGATCATCTAACAGGTTATTGGCTTTAAAATACACACGATAATCGTTGTCTTTGGCATATTGTCCTGCATACGATACGCCTAGGTTCACCATATTATAGCCTTGCGTCTCTTGCTCAAAGTCTGCAAATTTATCTTGCTTAAACACATGATAATACTCTGCTAAACCTGACCACTGATCCGTGAATTTTGCATCCACTTTAGTCCCTAAACGGCCTGAAGGTACGCGCGGTGCATTGGCGCCATCAATTTTACCTCGTACATAATCACCAAATAAGCTGACTTTATACAGATCACTCAGTTGATAACCTGTTTCCGCCTCTACACCATAAAATTTCGCTTTGTCTTGGGTATAGTCCACTAAGCGGAAGTTGTCGTATGTCGCCGTTGTTGCTGCATAAATATAGCTGTCATACCAGTTGTGATATACATGTACATGGTAGTCCAACTTATCAGCTTCGTAATGTAAGCCCAATTCAACATTATTCGACTTTTCTACACCCAGATTTTCATTGCCACGTTCATAGGTATTAGTTGCAAAGTGTTTGCCATTGGCATACAGCTCTTGCGCCAAAGGCAAACGTTCTTGATGTGATGCCACAAAGGATAGTTTATAGTCTGGTGCAAATTCCCAGTTGACTGCACCTGAGTACGAAATTGCATAATCGCTAAAGTCTTTTTGTGTCGAATCAATATCAATTTTTTGCTGATCGGCACGTAAACCCAGTTCCACGTGGAAATCACCAAACTGCTTATGCTCTAAACCAAATAAGCTCCACTTTTCTGTGGTACTCGGATTCATCAAGGATTCTTCGCCTGAAATATTCAGCTTTTGGCGGTTATATTGAGTACCAATAACCCCTTCCCAATCGGCAATCGGGTTATGTACCAACTCTAAGCGTGCATCATAGCCTTTACTTTTAAAGGTGGTTAATACTTCACTTTCTTCTAACTCATCATGCTTATAGTCGGTATAACTCGCATGTGCACGAAGCTTTTGAAATCCTGCAAATGGTTCAGACAATTCCGTACGTAAATCATAACGCTCAGATTTTAAGTCAACCCAAGGCCCACCGTGCTCTTCTTCATCGTGGTCATGCGTATGACCACCTGCACCATGTGCGTCACAGTCCAACGCATCACCATGCGGATGGCAGTTTTCATATTCATGACTATGCCCAGGCAAACCATACTGATCTTCACGATTACTATAAGACAGCCCGACAAAACCGCGATCATGAATCCATGATCCGCCAATATTTACGGTTTGGCCTTCGGCAAAAGTGTTATCAACACGGCGTTCTTTTACAAACTCAGTGTGGGTTTCATGCTGACCATTGCCCAAATCATGTTCATGGCTGTGCTCATGTACATAATCTGGCGCGATATAATTATTGGCTTTACGTTTTGAGCCTTCTACACGAATCGCAAATTGATCACCCAATGCAGCAGTGACCCCAGCACTCGCCAGCTTTTCATCACTACCTGAGTTATAGCGGAGACCAACTTGACCTTCGTAGCCTTTATCAGGCATTTGCGTTGGGATTTTTTGATCAGTGACATTCACTAAACCACCCACCGTGCCTGCGCTATACAGTAAAGTTGATGGGCCTCGAATGATTTCTACTTGTTTTGCCAAAATTGGATCAACCGTGACTGCATGATCTGGTGAAAGTGCAGAAACATCTGCGGTTTCAGAAGCATGCTGTAATACTTTTACACGTGGGCCATCTTGCCCGCGAATCACTGGACGGCTAGAGCCTGAACCGTATTGGTTTGAATACACACCAAGTTCATCAGCCAAAGCATCACCAATGGTTGTACCACGTTCAGCTAATTTTTTCTGACTGACAATATGATCAGCAACTGCAAAATCGGCAGCTGATTGTTCTAGGGGATGGGCTTGTACATGAATGGTATCGAGTTGTTGTACGGCCCCCTGCTTAGATTGGGTTAAAACTTCATCTGCAAATGCAAACGGTGCCATAGAGGCAAAAATAGATACGCTGATTAATTTCTTCTTGAATAGCATGCTGGCAGCTCAGGTAGATGGCTTTGTTTTGTTATATTATAACATTTCAATATTTTTTCAATAAAAAACATTTCTAAGCTGAGCTCTCAGCTATACTTTGACGCATTAGTCTTTTGATTTATTTTAAATAATTATATTTTAAATTATGCCCTTTACCATTTCGCATGCTGTCTTAGCACCGCCCCTCTCTAAATTAAGCGGTGGTCGTTTGCCCATTGCCGCCTTAGCCATTGGCTGTATGGTGCCGGATTTATTTCGCTTATTTACCAATGCCAATTATGATGGATCACATCAATGGTCGGGGCTCATTGTGCCTAATCTTCTCTTGGGCTTAATGTTTTGCTTGCTGTGGTATGCATTTTACCGACCGATGCTGTTTGCTTTTTTTGGTCTACATAAATCTCTCAATCTACACGGCCTCAATCAATGCTGTGGTTTTATTCTAAGCCTCATCATTGCCATTATTATCGGCACATCCACACACATCCTTTGGGATGGCCTAACCCATGTCGACTTTCGCACCTTTGCCTTTAAAAATATTTTACTGCAGCCTATTCAGCTCTTTGGTCACAGCTATCCGCTACACCGTGTTTTACAAATTGGCTTGTCTATATTAGCGCTACCTGTTTTAGCATGGATGATTTACCGCCATCACCTAAACCACCGTAGTAGCGTAATCGTCAATCGATGGACTAAAGTTTATGTCTACGCTCTAGGGCTACTGTCCTTGCTTGCAGGCTTTCTCAGCTATCTATATTTTGCAGAAAGCGTCTATTCTGATGCTTTTGTTCATGATCTCTATACTTATATTGGTAAATCGATTAATTATTTTTTTCGCGCATTTTTAGCTGTGTTTACCATCGGTAGCCTTATTTTTGTCATCCTTAAATCGACAACAAATATTTTTAAGCCCTCAGTTGAATAAGCACGATTTAAAATGATCAATGCAGGGAAATTTTACGGTTTTAAAGCTAAGCCCTTGTGACAAAATGGTCAAAAAGAGGCATAATCGCTGTTTCGAATAAAAGCGGTACGCTGTTTACGTATTCGCTGACCTTAACCCATATAGTTGGATTTCTAACGCTATGATGCGAACTCATTACTGCGGTTCTTTAACCGAAGCTCAAATTGACCAAACCGTAACATTATGCGGTTGGGTTCACCGTCGCCGTGACCACGGTGGTGTAATCTTCCTTGACATGCGTGACCGTGATGGTCTTGTTCAAGTGGTTATTGACCCAGATACTCCTGAAGCATTCGCAACTGCGGACAAATCACGTTCAGAATTTGTTTTAAAAATTACAGGTCGCGTACGTCGTCGTTACGAAGGCACTGAAAACGCAAATATTACCAGCGGTCAAATCGAAGTTCTTGGTAAAGAAATCGAAGTGCTTGCTGCTTCTGAAACACCGCCATTCCCATTGAATGACGAAAATACCAATATTTCTGAAGAAGTACGTTTGAAATACCGTTTCTTGGACATCCGTCGTCCAGAAATGTTAGATCGCTTACGTTTCCGTTCTAAATTAACCAACCTCATTCGTAACTACTTCGAAGACAATGGTTTCTTAGACGTTGAAACGCCTATTTTGACTCGTGCTACTCCTGAAGGTGCACGTGACTATTTAGTACCAAGTCGTGTTTCTAACGGTAGCTTCTACGCGCTTCCACAATCTCCACAATTGTTCAAACAGTTGTTGATGGTTGGCGGTATCGATCGTTACTACCAAATTGCTAAATGTTTCCGTGATGAAGACTTACGTGCTGACCGTCAGCCTGAATTCACACAAATCGACGTTGAAACATCGTTCATGAGTGACGATGACATCATGGATTTAATGGAACGTTTAACAGTTAAGATGTTCAAAGAACTTCTAAACGTTGAATTCGACAAATTCCCTCGCATGACTTATGCAGACGCAATGCGCGACTATGCATCTGACAAACCAGATATGCGTATTCCTTTGAAATTGGTTGACGTTGCAGACATGATGCAAGACGTTGAATTCAAAGTATTCGCAGGTCCTGCTAAAGATCCTAAAGGCCGTATTGTTGCGCTTCGCGTACCAGGTGCTGGCGCGCTTCCACGTAGCCAAATCGACGAATACACTAAATTCGTGGGTATCTACGGTGCGAAAGGTTTGGCTTACATCAAAGTCAACGATCTTGAAAAAGGTATCGAAGGTCTTCAATCTCCAATCGTTAAATTTATCGAGCCAATCGTACTTGATCTATTAAAACGCGTTGGTGCTGAAAATGGCGATATCGTATTCTTTGGTGCGGACAAAGCAAAAGTTGTAAATGATGCAATGGGCGCTTTACGTATTAAAGTCGGCCACGACATGAAGATGGCAACTTGCGAGTGGGCTCCACTTTGGGTTGTTGACTTCCCTATGTTCGAAGAAACTGATGACGGCAAATGGACGTCTGTTCACCACCCATTCACGCTTCCAAAATCAAGCGTTGAAGAAGTGAAGAACAACCCAGGTGCTGCATTGTCTGTTGCTTACGATATGGTATTGAACGGTACTGAAATTGGCGGCGGTTCACTTCGTATCTTCAACCTAGAAATGCAAAAAGCGATCTTTGAAGCGCTTGGCATTGGTGAAGAAGAAGCAGAAGAGAAATTCAGCTTCTTGCTTAACGCGTTGAAATTCGGTGCGCCTCCTCACGGCGGTTTAGCATTCGGTCTTGACCGTTTAGTGATGTTGATGACTGGTGCATCTTCAATCCGTGACGTGATTGCATTCCCGAAAACTAAAACTGCGGAATGTCCTCTAACTCAAGCACCTGCGCCAGTTGAAACAAATCAACTACGCGATCTTGGTATTCGTTTACGCGAAAAACCAAAAGCAGAAGAAGCTAAATAATTTTTTAAATCCTTCTTTTTCTCCCTTTGGAAGAAATGCCAAGAAGGAATGAAGAAACCCTGCCAAGTGCAGGGTTTTTTTTATTCAATATTATAAATTTAAGATCGACTCACACATCATAAAACCGAAAATTTGGTTTACTTTGCTAATTCTAAATGTACATCTCTACGTTATGATGCCAAGCCTAATCATGCAAAATTGAAACCCTCAATTTTTCATGAATCATTTTATTTTGTTTTAAAGCTTCTGATCATTTTCATTCTTGAATACAACCAGTCCTCTCTTAGCAAAATTATTTTCATCCGCTTGCTCTACTTTTTGAGATCGACGACCTGATGTATTTCATTTTTAAAATCATCTCTGCCCTGCCTTTAGGACTACTACAAACTCTAGCCACTGTCATTGCATTATTTCTTTATTATTCCAATTCATCCATCAAACGCATTACTGCAATTAATATTCAACTGGCCTATCCCGAATTATCTCCGACATTACAACAGCAGTTGACGAAAGAAAGTGTGCAAAGCCAATGCCTGACTTATATTGAATTTATTAAGTGCTGGGGCATGCCACCAAGCTATAGTCTAGGCTTAATCAAACACATCCATGGAGAGAGCGTTTTAACCGAAGCACTGGCGACTAAAAAAGGTGTCATTGTCGTCGTTCCGCACTTTGGCTGCTGGGAATTGCTCAACGCATGGTTAAATGTACATACCAAACCGATGATTATGTATAAACCCAATAAAAATAAAGGTATAAATCGCTATCTATTAGAGGCAAGAGAAAAATTTAACGCAACTTTAGTGCCTACAGATGAAACTGGTATACGTGCTATTTTTAAACATTTAAAGCAAGGTGGATTAACTGTAATTTTACCCGATCATTTACCCAAGCCTTCTGGTGGCATTTACGCTGATTTTTTTGGACAAAAGACCTTATCCATCACGCTCGTTTCTAAGCTGGCAGCCAAAACACAATGCAAGGTTATCGGCTTAAGCTGTATTCGCAATCCCGACTTGAAAAGTTTTGATATTCACTGTCAGTACCTACCTGAAGACATCAACGCTCATGATTTACAGCACTCTGTAACGAGCCTAAATCTTGCAATGCAGGAGATGATCAATCAAGCACCAGCACAGTATATTTGGTCCTATAAACGCTTTAGAAACTGTTTGGGTGATATCAATATGTACAATAAGAAAACCATGTAAATTCGATGCAAGTTTGGCGCTATTGTTTTGGCATAGTGTGGATTAGTTTTATTCAATTGAGATCAATTTTCAACAGTGGCATAATAGCAATCTCTTAGATTGTTGCTGTGTATCTCCCTATGGCTATGCGTCCTGAAGTTCGCCGTCGTGCAATTGTGTTAATTGTATTTTCAATCGTGCAATGGATTTTCATGCGCTACATCGTGGATAACCAATTATTTAATTTAACAACCTATAACCGTATTGTGATTTTTTGTGTCAGTAGTTTGGCTGGCGCTTTTGCTATTTTTGTCGCGCTGATCTATATGGTATTAAAGGGTAATGCGGATAAAGAATAATTATTGTTTTAGCTTATGCCCATCTAAGCCTAGATCATTCACATAAGCTTTTTTAAGCATTTCTTATTGAATAAGCCTTGAACACACATTCTATACATCAGCCCCTTCTGCAATGAGCCAAAGGGGCTATTTAGCGAAAATAATAAACTGTTAAGCGGCCTGTACTTTTTGATCCGATACACTTTTATATGCATCAATATATTTTTGCGCAACGTTATTAATATCAAAACGGGCTGATTCAGCTTTCACTTTTGAAAACTTTTCATTGAATTCATCATAGTTTAAATAAACTTGATTCAATGTTTGAGTCAGCTTTTCTGCATCATCTTCAATAATAAAATCATCACCTAATACTTCACGATGATTCGCCGTATCTAATGCAAAGACCATTTTTCCATAATAAATGCCTTCAATGAGTGCTAATGAAAAGCCCTCTAATCTTGAAGGTAAAATTTGCAAATCTGAGCTACAAATATAATCCCAAGGATTATTTACAAAGCCAACTAATTTAACTTTATCTGCTACATTTAATTTCTCAATTAAGTCTTTAAGTTCTTGCTCATAAATACCTTGTCCCAAAATATATAAGCGATAATCAAAATCGACCTGACTTAAAGCTGTAATGGCCAACTGCCAATTTTTATGTTCTTCTAGTCTTCCCACGCCAACAATATTAAAAACATCATTGTTTAGAATTTTTGTAGGATTTTGAAACTTAATACCATTTTCTATCAAAATATTTTTTTTCGCATTACAAAGTTTCAGTGTTTCTGGTGAAATACCCACGCAGATATCCGCATATTTCATACGCTTCTTAACAAACCAATTATGCTTCGTAAATACCAAAGGAATTTTTTTGGAGAGAAATATCTGACAATATTTCATAATTTCAAGCATCTTTGTATTATGACAATGAATCACATCAGGATTGATATTTTTTAAAATTTTGGCAATTTTATATAAATAGAAAATATTATGACGATTTTTATTAGTTTCAATATCAATAAAATTCACAGTATTTTCAATATAATTAGTAATTTTGTTACCTTGAAAATCGTAAAGATTAGCTAATAGAAATACCTCATTATTTTGGCTCATAGTATTACACAAATCTACGCAAACCTTTTCTGTACCCGCAAATTCAGTAAAATATAGAGTATGGACAATTTTCAACTTTTCACTCCTTAACAAATTTGGGCTAATCGGGTTATAAAAAAGTAAGATATTTTTAACTTATCAATTATTTACTAAAATTATTTAATAACTCTTCTGCAATATTCATTGCCTGACGAATTGTTACATCCATATCCATATAACTATATGTCCCCAACCTTCCAGCAAAAGTTACATTTTTTTCAGCTTGGGCCATAGCCAGATATCTATCTAAAATTTCTTTATCATTCGCCAATCTTACTGGATAATAAGGAATATCATTATCTCCACATTCAGAACTGTATTCTTTAAAATAAATTGTCTGATCATGTTTTTCCCAAGGCGAAAAATGTTTATGCTCAGAAATTCTTGTAAATGGCACCGACTCATCGCCATAATTAATCACAGCATTACCTTGATAGTCACCTTCAGCATAATTTTTTTCAAATCTCAAAGTTCTGTAACTTAACTTTCCTTCAGAGTAGTTAAACCATTGATCTAATTTACCAGTCCAAATTATATGATCATATTCAACAATCATAGCGCGCTGAAACTCACAATCCAATTCAACCTCAATTTTTGTATGATTCAATATAGATTTGAAAATCTCTGTATAGCCATGCTCTGGCATACCCTGATATTTATGTGAAAAATAATTATCATCATAATTAAAACGAACAGGCAGCCTTTTTAAAATACTTGCAGGCAACTGAGTCGGATGAATCCCCCACTGTTTTAATGTGTACCCTTTAAAAAATGCATCATATAAATCTGGACCTATAAATCTTAAAGCTTGTTCTTCAAAATTTTTCGGATTTTCAATATTCGAATCGCCAATTGATTCTATAAATGCTTTCGCCTCAATTGGCGAAAACGTTTTTTTATAAAATTGATTGATTGTGTGCAGATTAATGGGCAATGAGAAAACTTGACCGCCAACAATTGATTTCACACGATTAATAAATGGCTTAAAAGATCCATGCTGATTTACATAATTCCATACTTCTTCATCATCAGTATGAAAAATATGTGGGCCATAAACATGCTCCATAATTCCTGTTTTTACGTCACGCTCTGTGTAACAATTTCCGCCAATATGTCTACGCTGATCGATAATTTTAATTTGATGACCCTGTTCTGCAAGCTTACGTCCAATTACAGCCCCAGTAAAACCACATCCGACTATTAGTATATTCATTTTTTACACTCTAAATTTTCTAAAGCAAAGTTGATCTCTAATTTTTCTAATAGTCGCAAATCACATCCAGCCAAATATAATTGTTTAAATTCTACTTGCGCCGCATCAAGATATTTCCCACTCATATCAATACCACTTAAGCATCTCTCTTTTTGAACCAAATTATATTTCTTCGAAATAATCTTTAACTCTTCCAATGGACTAAGAACAGTATTCTTAGTAAACCATGATTTTTTCGAAAGATTTTTTTTACCCATTCCTGAACCAGCAGAACCCACAGGTCGCGTGTGAAATACTGCCACTTCATCAATCACTGCTATATTTGCTTGCTCACCGAGAATTTGTGGCCATAAAAAATCTAACCCCCATCCAGATTTATTTTCTGAAAAAGTATGAAAAATCTTATTAAATGTTGCTTTGTTAAAACAAGGAATCATTACTTCTACAAAGTTAGTTTTACGGTATTTAAAATTTTTATTTTTCAACAGAATCGCCCAAGAAAAATAACTCCTTTCATCAAGCGATGGTTGTGCAATATCAAATTGATATTCATGGAACAGCTCAAAAAATTTATTTAGACTTTGAACGTCGGTATCTATATCATCATCTGGAAGCCAAATTGCATCATATTCACGCCAAAAATCATTAGTTTGAAAGAAATCGTTCAGCCCCTCCCATTTAGATCCTTTATAAGAATGAAAATGGCGTAAATTTTCTAAATCAAATTTAGGCTCATTTCCAAAATAACTGATTACTACATCGTAATTTGCCTCTGATGATATCCATTTTTCATGTAAAGAATTATCACCACAGCGAACAACAATCAAATTTTTCATACCTAAACCAAGTCCCCCTCGTTTTACCGCTTAAATCAACTGAACACTAAATAATCTGTAATTTATTAACTTATAAAGGATATTTTTTATTAAAAAATTTAGCTATATTATAACGTAAACTTGAACCGTACTTACTGACGGATACATCGCTAAAATTTCCCCGCTCAGATTCAATTGTACTAAAATCTTGAACCGCTACATTCGATTCTAATATAGGATGATCCACAATAAATGCCATATAAATGCGTGAATTCGGATATAAGTCTGGAATATAACGCCAATCATCAGCCGCACGCAGCTTTTGATGATATTCAATTAATGCCTTCGCCATTGAACGATCGACAATATAAGAAACCGTATAACAAATTCGATGATAAAAATCTGCATTGACCTGTAATACAATCGCTTTATGTAATGTAAAGGGCTTTACTTCGCCTCGTACCTTACGACATTCTTTCATTTGAATGCCCCCGATACTAAATAAAAATTGAGGTGCTAGATTCGCTTGCTTTAATTCCTGTTCCAATAAAACTACATCAAAGTCATCAGGTAAAATTGCATCATCTTCAAGAATCAACGCAAATTCATCATCCGATTGCAAAAATACCTTTAATGCCTCCAAGTGAGACAACGTACATCCGACCATGCTCGGAGAAAGTGGTCTAGATCTCCCTTTAACACCTAATTCAAAATATTTTTTTGCAGACAGCTCCGCACCTTTAATTCCAATTTTAATCCAGTCATGCGCGTCATTTTTGAAATAGGGTTGACTGAATAGCTTTTTCAGACGAGGAGAGTTTTCTTCTTCAATACTTACTATAAATTTTTTCATAAAATGAACCACTTTTTTTCATCGCGTATCATACCTAATGTAGAATTAGATAAATAGTATTATGTCTTTACACAGCTTTATGATGCGCACAATTTTAAAAAAATGGTATAAATTTCAACAGAAGCAGCATGCTAAAAATTTTGATTCTCATTGGTACATGCGATTTGGCTGGCTGAATGCCCCGCTCAAGAGCCAACAGCAATTAAATGAACTTTTTGAAATCCACTCACCGCGCAAATTTACGTTTGCTGATTGTTTTTATGCGCAACATAATGACCGTCATTTCATTTTCTTTGAAGAAGTCGACGATATCCATCCTGTCGGTTTTTTATCAGTTCTGGAAATATTTAAAGACGGCGCTTATACCGAGCCACAAACCATTCTGAAACTGGACTATCACCTGTCTTATCCATGTATTTTTAAAATTGAAAATGACTGGTATATGATTCCAGAAACCAGCGCCAATAAAACTGTTGAGCTTTGGAAATGCACAGACTTCCCTTTAAGATGGGAAAAACATAGCAATTTGCTAGAAGGTATAGAGGCTGTAGATACGACGCCATTTTTACATAATGGCATGTGGTATTTATTTACCTCAACCCGTCGAAATTGCAAAAAATTTGGAGACCGTTTAGATCTTTTTATGACTAAAGATCTTTTAAATCCAAACTGGCAAGAGCATCCACAAAACCCTGTCTGTAAAGGCCTTCAACAATTCCGCATGGCTGGAAAACCATTTAGCTATGATGGCAAACTGGTGCGCCCAAGCCAAGATTCACTAAAACGTTACGGCGGCAATATTGAGCTTAAACATATTGTAGAACTCAGCCCAACCACTTACAAAGAAGAACTCTTAGAAGTGGTTCTACCAGATTGGAATCCACAAGATGATGGCTGTCATACCATCAATGCTGAAGGCGACTTTGTAGTACTCGATGCGATTCGCTTAACAGCTAAAAAGTAAATACTTATGCTGAGTGCAGCAAATCCTTGTAAATTTTCAGGGTTTGCTGTGTCATGGCTTCAACTGTGAGTTCTGCTTTTGCCTTTGCAAATAAAGGCGAAAATTCTTGATCGGCGACATTTGACAGCGCCTGCTGAATTGAGACATTTAACTGCTCAGCATTGCCAATCTCCGCCAAATATGGCGCAGGCAACCACTCAATCACACCATTCACTTTGGTCGATGCCATCGTTTTATCCGCTTGTAGCGCTTCCACCATGACCAATGGAAAACCTTCTCGGTCTGAGGACAACACCACAGTATCCGCTAGCTGGATTAAGTCACGTGCATCTGTACGAAAGCCAAGAAAGGCAACTTGAGACTGCATATTTTGCTGCTGAACTTGCGCCTCTAAAGACGTCCGTAAAGAACCATCCCCCACAATCCATAAGTTAGCATCAATCCCCTGCATTGCCTCAATCAACAAACTGATATTTTTAACTGGCTCCAAACGTCCAATGCACATCACCAGCTTTTTGGATCTATCCATGACCGGATACGCTGCATAAATATCGGCTTTTAGCTGGTCTTTCTGTTGTTCTGATAGCGCAGGCTGTGGATATACACCGTTATACACAATATGCGCTTTATGCGCGGGGATACCTTGTGTAAGCGCTTGGCTGACTGCAATGACCGCATCACCAGCAGCATAAATGGCTTTATTTTTTTTGGTGCCATGAACTGTCGTAACAAACTTGACTGGCTTAAGCCAGCCACGAATTTTAGTCATCAGCTCAGCAGCTTTACCCGCCTGCGCATGCACAATATCCGGCTGAATTTGATTAATCAGGCTTTTGAGTTGCCACAGCAAAAATATATTCCAGCGACTGCGAGCAAAATTCACCGGATGAAAATGAACCTTTTCATTGAATTTATCGGCATAACACGGATGCGCCAAAATATGCACTTCATGCTGTAGCGACATTTCATTGACTAAGTTGAAGCTATGCTGCTCCAAACCGCCTATACCGCCACTGGTTGCTAGAACTTGTACAATTTTCACGGTTGATCCTGTTTTTTCTTGGCTGCATTTTGATGCTGCTCAAAAAGCTTTGCCTCTTTTAAAAAGGCATAAAAAGCATTAATCATGCTGTTTACGAAACCGCGCCAGCCATTCAAGCAACTACGACGGATAAAGTAGGACTTTAAGAAAGTTACCGGCATGACCAAACTTAATTTTAACAAACTCGGCTTTTTGCCCTTTTGGAATTTTTCCGCTGCTTTTAAGTTTGAGTACTGATTATTTTTTTCTACTTTGACAAAAATACTCGATTCTCCGTAGTGATAAATATCGCCTTCCGCTTTGACACTTTGACCATCCACAATTACATTTTCGTGGACTTTATTTTCCAGGTCATATTGGCCTTTGCTTTTACGGAAAAAACGTACTTTGGCATGTTTTTTCGTATGCTTGCTGTTCGGCACCCCTAAGAACACATCATTAATCGGGGTAATCAGCGCATCAATTTGATTGGCTTGAATGGTCTGTTCAATTTCGGCTTTTAATTCTTTCGATAGAACTTCATCACCATCTAAATTCAGCACCCAGTCATTTTTGCATTGCGCCAAAGCCAAGCTTTTTTGCGCAGCATAACCCTGCCAGTCTTGATGTGAAATACGCGTATTGGCAAAAGACTGCGCAATTGCATAGGTATCATCGGTACTGCCAGAGTCTAAAATAATCACTTCTGAAAAATCTTGCACGCTCTGCAAGGTGTCCTGCAGCCAAGGACCGCAGTTTAAAGTTACGATATAAACACTGCATGGAATCATAATTTATAACGTCCTTTCGCTAAGGCAATACGCATTTGTAAGACATTCATTGCGCCATGTGTACTTACGCGCGGAATATTAAATTGGTTCGCCGTGCTGATGTGTTCCACTTTTTTACGTGTAGACACCGCATTTTTAAAGCCGATTTCTTTGGCCATTTGCTGATGCTTTTCATTAAAACGGCCAAATGGATACGCAAAGCTTGGACATTTACCAACAATTGCTTCCACATCTTTTTTAGATGCGTGCATTTCTGCAAATGCCTGTTCATCTGACAGTTTCAGCAAATTTACATGGTGCTGGGTATGTGCGCCAAATTCAATCACGCCTGAATCTGACATTTCTCGGATCTGCTCAGGGCTTAACTTTTCAATACCTTCAATTTGTGTAGCCAAATAAATTGTCGCTTTGGCCTTATATTTTTTTAGTAACGGATAGGCATATTCGTAGTTATCTAAAAAGCCATCATCAAAGGACAGTGCAAACACATCTTTTTGTCCTTCATACTGATCAATTTCAGAGACAAAGCAGAATTTGGCATTCTTACTGACTAAATACTGTAGCAACTGCTCGAACTTAGCAGGAGGCATATTCATACCCGAAGCCTCTGCATTTGGCGTGACTTGATGTAGCATCACCACACGCGGAATATGTGCAGTACGTAATGGTGGCAACCAAAAAGTGTAGTTACCCAATACATAGAGTACGGTGGCCAGTAGCACTAAGCCCGCCAACACATAAAGAATCCACATTAAGCATATACCTCGTGTGACCATTCATAAGCTTCAGACAACGGCTGATCAAAAGTAACTTCAATCATAAACTGGGTAATACGTTTTGCATTAAAACTACTACGGGTTTTATTCCAGCCTGCTTCTGCAATTTTCTTCGCTTCATCAGGATGTCCGGCATAGTGCTTAATTTTTGCCGCCAAATCATGTTGGTCATCAAAATAAACCACTTCTTGCTCTGTATAGAGCTGATCGAAGCCTGGAATACGCGGGCTAAATGTTAATAAGCCATTGCCTGTGAGCTGCACAATTCGGTCTGAACTGTATAAGGTCACGTCGTTTTTACGTGAATAATTGAGACCCATACGCGATTCTGACAGCACTTTATAATAGCCTTTGCCATATACGCCCGGTTGCTCAAAACAGCCATAATACTGATATTGAATACTGTTTTGAGTTAAGGTATCTGCCAAATCTTTTAAGAATTTCTCACGGACTGGTTCTTTATACACCACGCCACAGAAGATAAATTCTTTATCAATGCGCGTAGATTCAAATTGTTTTAATACTTCAACATTGCGATGACCGACGTTCGGCATATAAGCAGTTTTTAAATGTGGTTGCTTTAATTTTTTCAGGTATTCGCCACCTGTAGTACAGAAAATGGCATCTAAATATGGCGAAAACTCACGAACAAAACCTAACTTCTGCTCTAAGTACAGTGGATCGACATACCAAAAAGCAATTTTAGTTTGAGGAAATTGCTGTTTGATATCGCGTAGCACAGTCGGACTCATCAAGTCACTGTGACCCACCAATACGAGATCGGGCTCAATATTATTCACGATCTTTAAAATTTCTTTATTGGCCCAATTCGCACCGAGTTTTTTCGTTTTAAAAATCGTGCCCATACGCGCCATATCGCGGAAACTGAAATCATAAACAAAGTGTCCGTTTTCAATTAAACCAGCGGAAATTTTACGGTCAGTGCAATAAAAATGTGCACCCTGTTTATTAAATCCAAAATTCGCGATATGTAAGATTTTCATAAATCACTCAAAAACAATCTGCTATCTGCCTATTCGGCATATTCTAATATTCAGTTTAAAAGCATAGCATAAAGCGGTTTTGACAACAGTAGCTTAGTGATTGCTTTTCTACGCTAAGCCATTGAAATTCTGTATATGAACTATTTCTCGTTATTGTCCTATGCTAAAAGCTTCTGCGCGACGATCGAAGCTTCTTCAAAAGCAACAGCCTCAGTGAGCTCTTTAAGATTAAACCGTGCAGAAACAATTTTTTTATCTAACAAGGTATCTACAGATTTCACAATTCGATCCGCTTTTAATCGATCCATCGAAATCACACCAACTTTACACCCAGCAGTTAGCGCCTCATAAATCATGGAAACGCTATCTTCTGTAACCCAAACAGCCTCAGCTTTTTGCATTTCTTCAAAAATCCAGCCTAGCGGTGTCTGCTCTACAGGAAAAATGTGCAATTTAGACGCATAATCCTGCCGTTCCAATTCAGCCAAAAACTCGGCTGGTGTACGACGTGAAGTCGTTAAAATAATCTCGGCTTGTGCATTATGAGTTACGATATTTTGAATTGCATTTAATACTTTTTCAGCATTCCACTGATGACGTTTTGATGAACCGCCCAAAGCAATCAGAATACGGTTTTGCACATGACGCTGTTCATTCACTATCGGGTTTAATGCACCTTGACTAAGTATCACGTTGCCAGTTTCTGCAACGCCATCATGTGCAGGAATAATCACATGATTAAACCAGCTGAATGGGAAATTCGGCTTCATCAAAATAGCTGTTTTAGCTTGAGAATAAACCTTGCCAAGCAGCAGCACCCTGAGCTGCGTATGGCTGCCGACACCGATAATCAATGCCGGTTCCCGGGCAACTAAAGGATGCTGTTTTTTAAATACCGCGCTGACCAGCTGAACAAACGGCAAATCATGAATAGCGATTTCCTGAAAACTCAGCGCCGCATCGGTTTGGCGCTGCAGCGCATTAAACAAACCCAGCGCCTGAGACCGGTGGCCTGCTTTGCCGTCACTGATATATACAATATGCATCTATGCCTCAACTGAAATGCAGCAGCATCTGCTGATCATCTTTATGCTCGATTTAATTCCGCAGCAGCCTCATCATAAGAGCTGGTGATATGCCCAATATCCAAGGCCTGATAGCCTAAATCCGACAGCCTTTTCGCCAAGACCGTCCCGGTAGGGCCAAGCGCAATCAGCACCAGGCTGCCCGGCGCTGCGCTCTGGCGCACTTCAGACAGCAGCCGCGGCACATCCGCATATGCATTCACCGCTTTGGAATAAATCACTTGTCTGGATCGAGCATTATCAAACAGCGCATGTTCTAAATTCAAACGTGAGCCTTCTCCAGTAATCAGCATAATCTCACGCTGATTCCAAATGGCTTTCCAAGAAAGCGCAGCCTGCTCCGGATACATAATGAAATAATCTGGCCGCGTCACCATCGAATGCCCATAAGCGCGTTCAGTATTTAATTTCGGCTGCAGGTCTTTCCAGCGCACATACCAAAATTTCAGCCACCAATTCACTTCATAATCATTGCAGGCTTTCAGCATGGTAGGCAAACAAACCGTCAGGTTTTCATCCTGATTATTTAAAATGACTTCCAGTTCCCGCGCCAACTCAGGATCTGCAGCCTGAAAATCAATGTCATCGCCATCCATTAAGGTGATTTCGCCGTCACCAAAACGGGCCAGTGATTTCCCCTGCGCAACCAGAGCCAAAGTCTCCGGCATACTGTGCAGCAGTTTGTCTTCAAATGCCTGCAGATCTTGCTTATTTTCATTAAGCCAGCGTTTTTTATCGAATTTATACATTCTTTTTTTCATACGCAATTTAAACCTGCGCATAGTCGATTCAAATGACATCCAGCACCTGCAATATTTCCAGACCATATAAAAAAGGCGGAACATCTGTTCCGCCTTTTCATCTTAACCGATCAGCTTATTTTACGTAAGTTAACCAGTGCGCATATTTAGGGTCTTTGCCCTGAACCGCATTGAAGAATGCAGTTTGAATTTGCTCTGTGATCGGACCGCGGCGGCCTTCACCGATTTGACGGTCATCGTATTCACGGATTGGCGTTACTTCCGCAGCAGTACCTGTGAAGAACGCTTCATCTGCAATGTAGAACTCGTCACGGGTAATACGGCGTTCAACCACTTCAAAACCAAGGTCTTTAGCAATGGTAATGATGGTTTGACGCGTAATACCGTCTAATGCACCACCAGCGATATCAGGAGTATGAATCACACCATCACGTACCAAGAATACGTTTTCGCCAGAACCTTGGCAAACATAGCCTTGTGGGTCAAGTAACATTGCTTCGTCATAGCCTGAATGCGCCACTTCTTGGTGTGCAAGAATAGACAATGTGTAGTTACCAGATGCTTTCGCTTTACACATCGTCACGTTAGGATGGTGGTGGGTAAATGATGAAGTTTTAACGCGGATGCCTTTCGCCATCGCTTCTTCACCAAGGTAAGCACCCCAGCTCCATGCAGCGACTACAGCATGAATTGTGTTGTCAGTTGCCGCAATACCTAGTTTTTCCGAACCAATAAAGATAATTGGACGCAAGTAGCAAGATGCCAGTTTATTTTCACGAACCACATCAATTTGCGCTTGTTCTAGTGTTGCCTGATCAAACGGAACTTTAAGTTGATAAATTTTCGCAGAATTTAGTAGACGCTTAGTGTGTTCTTTTAAACGAAAAAT
The DNA here is from genome assembly GCF_003419885.1 of Acinetobacter sp. SWAC5. Lineage (NCBI taxonomy): Bacteria > Pseudomonadati > Pseudomonadota > Gammaproteobacteria > Moraxellales > Moraxellaceae > Acinetobacter > Acinetobacter sp. SWAC5. Next base: position 90,400 of record NZ_QUWR01000008.1, on the reverse strand, counting down.
CGCCGTTCCATTCGGAGTTTCGTAAGCACGGACACCCTCAAACACACCCATACTGTAATGTAATGTATGTGTTAATACGTGAGTTTTCGCCTCACGCCAATCAACTAATTGTCCATCTTGCCAAATAAAACCATCACGATCAGCCAAATTCATGACCTAAACTCCAAATTTTTATACACAGTCATTTTTATCCAAGGCAAACATTGCACTCGGATCGATTAATCTTTGCCATAACTTGCAAACGACCTCTCGGGTATCGTGCCAGTCCGTCGCATTCACTTGCATTGATTGATTTGCAAGGGCTAAACGGTGGCTCTCGGCGCGTTCGCGAAGATAAGCTTGAATCAATGCTGTCGCATCGTCGCTGGATAAGCGACTTGCTTTTGCGGCGTCTTCAAGGATTCTTACATTGTCGGAGTAGTGAGCGAGATCAGAATTCGTTCCACTCCATGCTAATACCACATACTGTGCCATAAATTCGATATCAACGATACCTCCTGCGTCTTGTTTTAAATGAAAAATTCCATCTTTTTGTTGTTCTTTAGAAGAACCTAAATGGTCTTTCATTTTTTGACGCATTTTTAAAACTTCAGCACGTACGTTTTGCTCATCACGTGGTAGGGTCAAAATCTGACAACGTAGTTGCTCAAATTTTTGACGCAATGAAGGCTCACCCGCAATCGAACGCGCACGTACCAATGCTTGATGCTCCCACACCCATGCGCTCTTAAACTGATATTGTTCAAATGCCTTTAAGCTGGTCACCAGCAAACCTGCCTCACCTGAAGGTCTTAAACGGGTATCAATTTCATAGACCCGACCATCTAAGGTTTGCGTGGTCATCAAAGACATAAACTTCTGTGCAACACGCATTGCAAACTCAAAGCCACTAATCGGTTTCAAGCCATCGGTATCAGCTTGCTCATCCATATAATGAATAAACACTAAGTCTAGGTCTGAGCCATAACCCAGCTCAATGCCACCAAGTTTGCCATAACCAGCAACAGCAAATGCAATATGGTCTAGAGCACAGCGCTGACCCTCTGCATCCACTGGATATCCATGTTTTTTAGCCACAATTTGATAAGCCAAATTCAAGGTCGCTTCGACTGAAACTTCCGCAATATCGGTTAAGGCATCAGACACTTTCATCAATGGGCTTTCTGCCAACACATCACTGGCAGCAACGGTGAGTACATTGGATTTTTTAAATAAGCGCAGTACACGCATTAAATCTTCAACATCGTCTAGTTCAATACGTAATAACTGCTGACGAAGAGAATCTTCTAAATCTTTGCGCTTCGGAAGTTCAAAGTCCATAGATAAGAACTCATCCAACAGTACTGGATAATGCGTCAATTCTTCACATATCCACGGGCTCACTGTAGCCATTTTCACCAAGCGTTGTAATGCACCCTTACTCTCAATCAACATCACCAAATACACCGTACGGCGCATAACTGATTCAACCAATGGCATCAGTCGCTGTAAAGCAACCTGCGGATTATCTGACTGAATCACCGCCTCGACCAAATGAGGCCAGAATGTTTTTAATCGTTGTACCGCTTTAGCAGGCAGTTTTTTTAAAGCATGTCCATGCCAAAACTCATGAACCAAATTTTTAGCATTATCATCCAATACATCATTCAACTGCTTTTCCAGCTGCGCAAAACTTTCAACCAATGGATCGGGTTCTTTTTCTTTAATCAAATGCTCAAATTGATAAATCACCCGCGCACGTTTGCTGTTGAGTACGCGTAAGAAGCCCTCCCAAGTTGCATAACCCAAGGTATCCAAAATACGCTGACGAGGCTCATCTTCATGTGGCAAAGACTGCGTTTGCTGATCATTTAAGGCCTGAATTGCATGTTCAATTCGGCGTAAAAAAAGATATGCATCTTCTAATTCTTGCACTGCGGTTATATCGAGTAATCCGACCTCACCTAAATGATGTAAACTCACCAAACACTGACGGTCTTGTAATTCTAATTTTGAACCACCGTAAATCAGCTGAAAAACTTGTACGATAAACTCAACTTCACGGATACCACCAGCACCCAGCTTGATATCATCTTCAATATTACGGCGTAGCACCTCGCGCTCAATCATACCTTTCATTTCACGCATGGCTTCAAAAGCGGTGTAATCCACATATTTACGGAATACAAAAGGTCGAGTCATCTCCAGTAATTCGTCACCTTCTTGCCCCCCAGTCACAATACGCGCTTTGATCCACGCATAACGCTCCCACTCGCGCCCATGCTGGCTTAAATATTTTTCTAAGGCCACATGACTAATGGCCAAGGCAGAGCCATCCCCCCAAGGACGTAAACGCATATCTACGCGAAAAACAAAACCATCTGCAGTAATTTGATCCAGCAAATAAATCAGTTTTTGTCCCCACAAAATACAAAATTGCTGTACATCAACACACTTACGACCATTGGTTTCGCCTTGCTCATCAAAAGCAAAAATGAGGTCGATATCACTGGATAAATTTAGTTCTTGAGCACCCAGCTTGCCCATAGCAATCACAATCAAATCTTGAAGCTTGCCGTTATATCCAATTGGCTCACCATGCTTTGCCACTAACGGCGCATAAGCAAATTTTTTCGCCATACAAATGGCAATATCAGCAAAGTCTGAAAGCTCTCGGGTCAGGGTAATGACATCAGTGAGTTTGTTGGCATCTTGCCAAATCCAGCGAAACATTAAACGCGCACGTAAAATACGCATTTCCCGCATCCATACTTGTTCATCTTGAATTTCGCACAGTGCAACTTCAACAAATTCTTGTATTTTTTCGGTGCTTAAAGGCAATAAAAATTGGTCAATTGCATAATCTTGTTCTATTAAATTGCGATGGATTCCCAACACTTGCTCTGCATATTGGCTAGCACGTAAGGTCTTCTGCAATTGTTCCACATTCATTTGTTAACCCATAAGCCTATTTTTTTCTAGTTATATCAGTTGCACATGGCAAATGGGGAAAAATTTAGCGTTAATTTAGCCTCAATTATAATTTTACTTCAGCAATCACTTTAGACGTATGCTCTACATTTAAAACTTGATGTGCACTGGTGGCCTTTGGCAAATTAACCACAAAAAGGGTGCCTTCTCCTTCTTTAGAATGTGCGCTGATTGAACCATGGTTTAAGTCGACAAAGCGCTTACACAAAACCAAGCCCAAACCTGTGCCTTGTTCTCCCGCTGTACCTTTAATACTCACTTTGATCTGTTGTTCAAATATATTGGCAATTTGGTTTTGAGTCATCCCTAAACCCGTGTCTTGAACGGTGAAACGAATAAATTCATCTCGCTCTTCTGCACGTAAAATCACTTTTCCAAAGCCATCAGTATTGGTGAACTTCAATGCATTCGAAACCAAGTTTTGCACAACCGAGGTAATCATATTAATGTCGGCATTCACCTTCAGCCCTATAGGGATTTCATTTAAGAGCTGAATATTTTTTTTCACAGCCAAACTATTTAAAACACTGCAGACAATTTTGGCAGACTGATTTAAATCGAAATTAATTGGGTGGTATTCAAAACGCCCACCTTCTGCCATGGCCCAATTGAGCAAACTTTCCAGCAAGTTATAGGTCGATTGGGCTGTATCACATAAATAATCAGCAATATTTTGAATACTGGATTCATCTAAGCTATCACGCTCTTGCGCCAGCACTTCAGAAAAACCTAACAATCCATGAAAGGGTGCTCGTAAATCATGCGCAATAATTTGAAAAAACTTGGTTTTACTAAAATTCAATGCTGATTGTTGCTCATACATTTCTTTTAATTCAGCGTTTTCAATTCTTAGTTTTAATACGCTCAGTAGGCTTTGCACAAATTCAGCCACGATTTCCAATTGCTTGCGGGTATATTCTATTGTGTGGTCATCAAATAATAAAACTGTACCAATGCTTTGTTGTTCATCCCTTAAATGAAAGGCAACCAGTCGCTGATGTGCAACCCCTAAGCTATGCACATATTGAGAAAACGCAGGATAGCACGCATGTTGCTGATCAATGAGACAATTTTCTTCTTCAAAAAACCGTTCTAATTGCTCATTTGAGTCCGCTAAAAAAGCTTTTACACCATCATCAGAACCATACCAAATATAGGGTTCATTTTTAAATGCCAAAATGCCGCTTTCCATGCCTAAAATACTGCGGGCAAACTTCAAAAAATCGGCAATTTTATTATCATCCGTATAAACCCCCATCAACAAAGAGAGCCTACACGCGCCCAGCTGTTCCGTCTGTGCACCTATTTCTAATAAGTTTATTGCCATAGACTTCCCTCTCTTGAATTGACTAAATCCGCAAAACCGAGCTTTATACTCTACTTAATTAGCAAGATTACACATACATAGCAATAACAAAAAACAACATTACGACCAAAGGAATGTATTTAGGCCTTAATTTAATGTTTTTAACTTTTATGATTAAAAATACATATTTGAATTTTCTAAAAATAGTTTTGAACATTTTTCAAATAATTCATCACAAGCAAAAGCCTACTGAACGCCTCCAAGGGGCTATTTAAAGTATATTCACCCCTGTATTTTACAGATTGATTACATTTAGTTTTTGTATTTTGTTATTTAAATCACAATTTTTTACCTATAGTGGGTACTTTACATTTCATCTAATATATTCATTTCACAAGCAGATAAAAAGTAAAACTCTCATCAAAATATCGATCAATCTGTATCACTTAAAATCACACTTTTTTTGCAATTGTTTACAATTTTAGCTATTCAAAACCGCGCTAACCACTATTGACTAACAACCTTCCCCAACTTCCTCTAAATCTAACACCTAAAACAATACATTCCTTTTGTGAATAGAAGGAAAGAACAAGTTCCCCCCAATGCAACGGAATGAAATCGAACAATTGCATGCCCGCAGTTTTTTTATTTGCAACTCAGCGCGAAGACCTATTTCTGTTTGAGGTTTTAAATCCATTTCAGTGAGCATGATTTAACACGATAGCCAAACTGGCTGAAGTTTTTTTTAATTTGGCGCTAGGGTCAATAGCCATTCTATATAAATAGTGGTATATCTAAATTTAGGCGTTCTTGTCCCAAACGCTTTTCAAATCTTGCCTTTTATTGGATTGTTTAATTCAATTTCAATTTCTCACAAAATATTTGTGCGAAAAATAGTCATTTTTCTGTATTATTTTTCAGCGAAATGACGTCATCACTGTATCTATCGTTGACTGAAATGCGATGAGCACCGATACTTTCATAGTTTTATTTAAGCAAATCGGTTCGAAGGGGCTAAGTCATAAGCTCGGCCCTCAAAAACACAATCTCAAGCAAGGGGCTATATATGGCTGGTGGAAAGTCAACTATCATTTACACACTGACCGACGAGGCGCCATTATTGGCGACATACTCACTGCTACCGATCATTGAGACCTTTACTAAGCCTGCCGGCGTTGAAATCGTTAAACGCGATATCTCTGTAGCATCACGTGTGCTTGCAGAATTTTCTGACTTCTTAAGCGAAGAGCAAAAGGTTCCAAATAACCTAGCAGAGCTTGGCCGTCTTACTCAAGATCCAGACACAAACATTATCAAGCTACCAAACATCAGTGCGTCTGTAGGCCAATTGACAGCTTGTATTAAAGAGCTTCAATCTAAAGGCTACGCTATTCCGAACTACCCGGAAAACCCAGCGACTGAAGAAGAGAAAGAAATTAAAGCACGTTACAGCAAATGTTTAGGTTCTGCTGTAAACCCAGTACTACGTGAGGGTAACTCTGACCGTCGTGCACCTGCTGCTGTTAAAAACTATGCGAAAAAACACCCGCACTCTATGAGCGAGTGGAAGCAATGGTCACAAACTCACGTTTCTCACATGGATGAAGGCGACTTCTACCACGGTGAAAAATCTATGACACTTGACCGTGCGCGCAATGTGAAAATGGAGCTCATCACTAAGACTGGCGAAACGATTGTTCTTAAGCAAAAAGTTGCACTTCAAGACGGCGAAATCATCGACTCTATGTTCATGAGCAAGAAAGCGCTTTGCGATTTCTACGAAAAAGAACTTGAAGACTGTCGCGAAGCTGGCATCTTGTTCTCATTGCACGTGAAAGCGACAATGATGAAAGTGTCACACCCAATCGTATTTGGTCACTGTGTTAAGATTTACTACAAAGAAGCTTTCGAAAAACACGGCAAATTGTTTGATGAACTAGGTATTAACATCAACAATGGTATGGCTGGTCTTTACGAAAAAATCGAAACTCTTCCGACTTCTGTACGTGAAGAAATCATTGCTGACCTTCATGCTTGCCAAGAGCACCGCCCTGCGCTTGCAATGGTTGACTCTGCTAAAGGCATCACAAACTTCCATTCACCTAACGACGTAATTGTAGATGCTTCTATGCCTGCAATGATCCGTGGTGGCGGTAAAATGTGGGGTGCTGACGGCAAACCTTACGACTGTAAAGCAGTAATGCCTGAATCTACATTCGCACGTATCTACCAAGAAATGATCAATTTCTGTAAGTGGAACGGTAACTTTGACCCACGTACTATGGGTACTGTGCCTAACGTAGGTTTAATGGCTCAAAAAGCTGAAGAATACGGTTCACATGACAAAACGTTTGAAGTTTCTGCTGCTGGTGTTGCAAACATCACGGATATCGAAACTGGCGAAGTGTTGATGTCTCAAAACGTGGAAGAAGGCGATATCTGGCGTATGTGTCAGGTAAAAGACGCTCCAATCCGTGACTGGGTAAAACTTGCTGTAACACGTGCACGTAACTCAGGCATGCCTGCGATCTTCTGGCTTGACCCGTACCGTCCACACGAAAACGAATTGATCAAGAAAGTTCAAACTTACTTACTTGACCATGACACTGATGGCCTAGACATCCAAATCATGTCTCAAGTACGTGCAATGCGCTACACACTTGAACGTGTTGCTCGTGGTCTAGATACAATTTCTGTAACTGGTAACATCCTACGTGACTACCTCACTGACTTGTTCCCTATTATGGAATTAGGTACATCTGCGAAGATGTTGTCTATCGTGCCATTAATGGCAGGCGGTGGTATGTACGAAACTGGTGCGGGTGGTTCTGCGCCTAAACACGTACAACAGCTTGTTGAAGAAAACCACTTACGTTGGGATTCTTTAGGTGAATTCTTAGCATTGGCTGTTTCTTTAGAAGAAATGGGCATTAAAGAAGACAACGCTCAAGCGAAACTTCTTGCGAAGACTTTAGACCAAGCAACTGGCAAACTTCTAGACAACGACAAGTCTCCATCACGTCGTACTGGTGAGCTTGATAACCGTGGTAGCCATTTCTACCTTGCAAAATTCTGGGCTGAAGCACTTGCTGCTCAAGACGAAGATGCTGCACTTAAAGCGAAATTTGCTCCACTTGCACAAGCACTTGCTGAAAATGAAGACAAGATTGTTGCTGAGCTTGCAGAAGTTCAAGGCAAATCTGTTGATATCGGCGGTTACTACGCAATTGATACAACAAAAGTAAATGACGTAATGCGTCCAAGCTCAACTTTAAATGCTGCACTTGCTGCTGCTCAATAAGTTGATGCTGAACTAACCTACGTTAGTGATGTAAAAAACCAGCGCTTCGGCGCTGGTTTTTTATTGGCCTACTCATTTTTATCACATTAAATGTATGCCAAAGCGTTGCAATACCAGTGACCACAAGAAAAATAATACTATCGTCACCAGACAACAAATTCCCAAAGTCAGCCAAAAACCACAGCGAACATATAGCATCGGAAAGAGTAAAAACATTGGCAAGGTCGGCACCACATACCAAAAGGTATACCATGCATGATTTGAAATTTTCTGTGGATCTTGATGTTCCAATTGCATCCAAATGAGCACAAGAATGGTGATCATCGGAAGTGCTGCTATCAACCCTCCCATACGATCGCTACGCTTTGCCACCTCTGAAATCAACACGATGACTGCTGCTGTCATGGCATATTTTGCAACCAACCAAAGCATTTTAGGATCCTTTTTCAACAATGAATGACAGGCCTTTGTCATTATTTTAAACCCGATACATTCAATATGATTTCTTTTTTCATTTAAATGCACAACAGCATCTTTTTTAATTTTCATACAGCCAATAAAAAACCCCAAGACTTTAAGTCTTGGGGTTTTTTGAATCTTGGTCCCGGGGGTCGGACTCGAACCGACACATCATCTCTGATAGTGGATTTTGAATCCACCGCGTCTACCAATTTCACCACCTCGGGAATGAAGGCTATAATACGCTGTTTTCAAACACTGTCAACACCACAAAGACACAATTGATTATTTTTAACCCAATGATGATTTTTTCGTCTTAAAATTAAGCAAAATCAGCGCTAAAATCCAAAAAAGCATATAATAGCTCTTATTCAATCCCCTATTGTTTTAAGCACAAACCATGCAACTTTCAGATTTCAGTTTTGATCTCCCAGATGAGCTTATCGCTCGCTATCCATTAGAAAATCGTACCGCTTCACGCCTTTTACACCTCGACACCACGGGGCAATATCATGACCATTGCTTTACCGACATTCTCGACCTACTCAATGAAGGCGACTTATTGGTTTTAAATGACACCAAAGTGATGAAAGCACGCTTAAAAGGTAAACGTGCAACAGGTGGCGCAATTGAAGTATTGGTTGAACGTATTTTAGATCCACAAACTGCTCACTGTCATATTAAAGCCAGCAACACCCCAAAAGAAGGTGCTGAACTTTTTATTGGCCCAGATGAAGTAAAAGTGACTGTTAAAGGTCGCCATGAGAATCTATTTGTAGTTGAGTTTTCACAACCTATTTTACAAGTATTAGATTTATACGGCGCATTGCCAATTCCGCCTTACTTTAACCGTGAAGCAGAAGCCATTGATACCGAACGCTACCAAACTGTATTTAACGACCCAACTAAACTTGCGTCTGTTGCCGCTCCAACGGCGAGCTTACACTTTGATGAAGCACTGTTAGCCAAACTCAAAGCCAAAGGCGTACAAACAACATTTGTGACTTTGCACGTGGGCGCAGGTACATTCTTACCAGTACGTACAACAGATATTGAAAATCATATTATGCATAGCGAATGGTGTGACGTATCTGATGAATCAATGGCTTTAATACGCGAAACCAAAGCCCGTGGTAATAAAGTGATTGCTGTAGGTACAACTGCAACTCGCGCAACAGAAAGTGCAGCTCAAGCCAATGGTGGCGAGCTCAAAGGCTGGACAGGTGATACACAAATCTTTATCTATCCAGGCTACGAGTTCAAAGTAGTTGACCGACTTATCACCAACTTCCATTTACCTGAATCTACCCTACTCATGTTGGTATCAGCATTGTCTAACCGCGACAATATTCTTAATGCCTATAACCACGCTGTAGCAAGCAAGTATCGTTTCTTTAGCTATGGCGATGCCATGCTGATTGACAACATCAACCTAAAATAAAAAGAGCAGCTATGCCGATCGATTCTGTTAAACACTCCTTTCATATTCGTCGTAAAAAAAACGACGTCGTTTTTCGGAATATCGCTCGGCTTTGGGAGTTGGGGCGTAGTGCCCATGATCATCAAGCCCTCCTCGATGGCTTGCATCCATGGAATGCCCCAATTAACCTAAAATTTGAAAATGTCTTAGCCTGGTTTCAAGGCTGTATCGGGCTCATTTTTTTACTGCCAGTATGGATTACACCTGCCAATATCTGGGCACAACTGAGCTTCATTCTCGGCTTAGTGATTATGGCATGGGCCTATTTTAGCTATGAACAAGATGATCCGATTGAGGAAGTCATCGATTTTTTAGAACAACAAAGTATTGCTAAAAAATATCAATTGGCTTTCGATCGCCAACCTCACCATATTAGTGTTCCATTTAATTCCATACATTTTATTGCGCATTTAAAACAGCTTTTCCCTGTATTTGAACAAGGTAGTGTTTCCAATAAAATCACTCGTTATGCCAGCACAGTTTGGCAAGACGAAAATGATCAAGCACATCAAGTCATGCTATTTCAGTACCATTATGTTAATGAAATTAGGGTACGCGATAAAAATGGCGATGAGCATCAAGTTAAAGAAATTCATAAAGATCTATGGGGCGTATTTGTTTTTGACATCAACACCCAAGGACTTGCTGTCAGCACCTCAAATAAAAAATTTTATTATCCTTATAGCTACCCTTGGCACAGTAGTGATATCCAAATCAATCAACGCCTTAAATTCTATGGCAGTGATGAAATGGAAACTGCTAAATTAATGACCCCCGCATTTGTACTTCGCTTAGCTGATTTTTTTAAAAACCGAGAAGGTGATTTGCTTTTTCATCCAGAAAGTAAAATGCTGTGCTATATTGGTCCACATGATTTATTTAAAATTAGTAGTAAAACAAATGTGATTCAGGACATTTCAGCATTGCGTGGACACCTAAGAACATTTAAATTAATAGAATTAGAAAACTTACAACGTGATTTATTACTTTTTTTAAAGTAAAGGACTTATGGGGGCTTAAGTCGATGGGTTTACTGATTTTTCTGCTTTTAATCGTCGCTGTGGTGATTGCCTGTATTGCGATTCGCAATAACATTGTGCGTCATCACAATGCAACGGTGCGTGCTTGGGCAGATGTAGCAACCTATGAACGCCAAAAAATTAAAATCTTAGATGGCTTACAAACGTTGGTTGAGCAATACTCAAGTTTTGAAAAAGGAACTTTAGAAAAAGTCACCGAGCTAAGACAAAACATTCTAAATCTTAATTTAAAAAATACCGATGTTTCGCAATTGCAACGCATTGAGTCTTTAAATAAAGAATTAATGCACAGCTTAAATGTTGTGGTAGAAAATTACCCAGAATTAAAAGCAAATGAAATTTATCTTAAAATGATGAATGAAATTGAAGAGCAAAATGAAAATGTGGGGGCAGCCATTAGTATTTTTAACCGTAATGTCGAGCTGTTTAATAATCACATTCAAATTTTCCCAAACAACATTGTTAACACAATGACATTGAGCAAAAAAGCGATTCGTCCTTTTCGCGATGCTCAAGCAACACAAAGCTTCGACTACAAACCTAATTTCTAAAATAAAACGGTATTCCTTGGAATACCCTCTAAAAAAAGAATATAAACCTCATGATAGAACATATTGATATTTTAAAAACGGCACTCATTCAAGAGTTTTATCAACTCTATGATTATTATTATGAAGACGAAATTTACGCCTGCACCTTGGTATTCAACAAATATTTATCAATCGACTATTTAGCTGTATCCACCAAGCGCAGTATGTTTTCAGAAGACGAAGACAGTAAGCAATATTTATCACCAAGTGATCAATGGAATGTTCCAAAGTGGCGTTATCGCTCTAGTCCTGCTGTCGACTCAGGACTAACCAAATTTAAATTTATTTTAGCGGATTATTTCAACTCGCAGCATAGTTTCGGTAATCCCCTATTGGACAACCCACAACCTGATGCAAGCAATAATCTCGACATCCTACTCAATGCCTTTAAACAAGCCAAAGAAGCTTTAGTTGATTCTTACGGCTTAGACATCGATCAAATTTTATTTTTTATCAGTATTCCAACGCAGCCCGAAATTGAATTGCAATCTGCACGCTATCTCAATCCTGAAAACCGTTTGTTACTGAATTTTCTCAAAATCAAAGAACCTAAAAAGAAAGTTGATCAGCCCAATAATAAGCGTTTTAAGCTCACCCAAGCCGATAAAGACATGCTGATTGATATTGCACAGCTGGTCGAAGTTGAACCTTATGACTATCTACAAGTTGCACAAGCGGCCTACATGCTGACGCTTGAGCCTCACTTCATCGACACCAATATTTATATACAGAAGTTGGTGCAAACCATTGCCGCTATGCCATCTGGTGAACGCGGGAGCTGTGAAATGCCCAAAAAAGAGATTTTGGCACGCCTGAGCCAGTTTTATCATTTGTCAAACTTTGCTCAACATCCAGCAGATTCACTCTAAGAAAATTACATCGACTACACGATGCAAAGCTGGTGTTTAGTTGCAGAATCAAGGAAAATAGCGCGTTTTAGCATTAACAATCAGCGAACTGTTTTTTCGCCTTGATTTGGAACACCTATGAAGTTTGAAAAATTAGCGCAGTCGGGCCGTGCCCGTCGTGGTCGCTTAACCCTAGAACATGGCGTCGTTGAAACGCCAATGTTCATGCCTGTAGGTACTTACGGTACAGTTAAAGGCGTGTTACCACGTGATATTAAAGAAATTAAGTCACAAGTTATTTTGGGTAATACCTTCCATTTATATTTACGCCCTGGCTTAGAAGTGATTAAGCAACATGGTGGCTTACATCAGTTTATGAAATGGGATAAACCTATTTTAACTGACTCAGGTGGCTTCCAAGTCTTTAGCCTTGGCGCAATGCGTAAGATTAAAGAAGACGGCGTAACCTTCCGTTCTCCAATTGACGGATCTAAAGTATTTTTATCACCAGAAATCTCAATGGACATTCAACATACGTTGAACTCTGACATTGTGATGATTTTTGATGAATGCACGCCATATCCAGCAACACATGAAGAAGCGCAAAAATCTTTGCAGCTTTCACTTCGCTGGGCGAAACGCTGTAAAACGCAACATCACGAAGTCCTCAAAAACCGTAATGCCCTATTTGGTATTATCCAAGGCGGTATGTATGAAGACCTACGTGATGAATCTTTAAAAGGTTTACTCGACATTGATTTTGACGGCTATGCGATTGGCGGTCTTTCAGTGGGTGAACCTAAAGAAGAAATGATCAAAGTATTGGATTATCTTCCTGAGAAAATGCCAGCAGACAAACCACGTTACCTGATGGGTGTGGGTAAGCCTGAAGATATTGTGGAAGCTGTACGTCGTGGTGTCGATATGTTCGACTGCGTAATGCCAACTCGAAATGCACGTAATGGTCATTATTTTGTGACCGATGGTTTGGTGCGTATTCGTAACAGCCAATATCGCCATGACCAAGGTCCACTTGACCCACATTGCGATTGCTACACATGTACCAACTTCACTCGCTCGTATTTATTCCATTTAGAGAAATGCGGTGAAATGTTGGGTTCAATGCTCGGCACCATTCATAACTTACGCTATTACCTGCGTTTAACTGAAATGATGCGCGACGCACTCGACAACGGTACATTTGATGAATTTGTGCAAGACTTTTATGCCCGCCGTGGCCTAGAAGTACCGCCTTGTCCTGAAGATTAATCCTTCAGCATTTGCGCTAATGAAAAAGACAAGGTAAATTGCAGAACAAGCCAATTTATTGTCATGTAATTGATATACAATTTTATTCGTTTTAGGAAATACAAATGAGCCTTTTTATTTCTACCGCTCACGCAGCTGGTGAAGCAGCACAACAACCAAGCATGATGGCAAACTTGCTCATGATCGCTGTGTTTGTTGCTATTTTTTACTTCTTGATCTGGCGTCCTCAGTCTAAACGTGCGAAAGAGCACCGTGCACTAGTTGATAGCTTAGGTCTAGGCAGTGAAGTTGTTTTTGCTGGTGGCCTCATGGGCAAAATCGTTAAAATTGAAGGTGATTTTGCAGTGGTTGAATTGAGTCGCGGTGTCGAAGTGAAAATCCAACGTGCAAGCGTGATTTCAGTTCTACCTGAAGGCACTTTAAACAACCTTTAATCAAAAAAACAGTCGTGCATTTGCACGGCTTTTTTCATTTTAAGAAGAAAACAGATGCGTTACCCAGCATGGAAATATCTGCTGATCATCGTTGTTCTCGTGATCAGTACATTATATGCCCTGCCAAGTTTGTATCCAGATGAACCTGCCGTTCAAATTTCGGGTGCCAAAGCCGGTACTCAGATTGACCAGAGCATCGTGCAAAAAGCAGAGCAAATATTAAAAAGTGACAATATTGCATCGCATGACAATAGTTTCACCAACAATGCTGCACTCTTACGTGTAGATTCAAGTGAAGCACAATTAAAAGCAAAAGACGCTCTACGCCGTGGTTTAGGTGATGACTATGTTGTCGCACTTAACTTGGCACCGACAACACCAGAATGGCTACAAAAAATTGGTGCTAAGCCAATGAAGTTAGGTCTGGACTTACGTGGCGGTGTTCACTTCCTGCTTGAAGTTGACATGAACAAAGCCATCTCTCAGCGTATGGAAACATCAGCTGCAGATTTGCGCCGTCAATTGCGTGACAATAAATTAAAATTCAATAGTCTGACTCTGAACAATAATTCGCTTACTTTGCAATTTGCAAACAATGACGACCGTTCAGCTGTGATGGATTTTCTACGCCGTAACGGTAACGAATATACACAACAAGCGATTGCCACTGATAATGGCTCAACTTTGCGTTTGACGTATACCGATGTGCGTAAGCAAGAAATTCAATCTTATGCAGTAAACCAAAACTTAACCACACTCCGTAATCGTATTAACGAGTTAGGTGTGGCCGAAGCATTGGTGCAAACCCAAGGTAGCAACCGTATTGTGGTTGAATTACCAGGCGTACAAGATACTGCAGAAGCTAAACGTGTTTTAGGTCGTACTGCAAACCTCGAGTTCCGTTTAGTCTCTGATCAAAATGATCAATACATTGATCCGTATACGGGTCAAGCAAAAGGCTCAGTTCCACCAGGCACAGAAGCATTTGCTTATGAGTCTTTAGATAGTGGTCGTCAATTACTACTGAACCGTAACCGTATTCTTACGGGTGAACGTGTACAAAATGCCTCTTCAGGCTTTAGCCAAGACACTGGTGGTGCTGAAGTAAACATTACCTTAGATACTGCGGGCGGTAAGCTCATGTCTGAGGCAACACGCGCTGCCGTTGGTAAACGTATGGCGGTTCTGTTTATTGAAAATAAACAAAAAATTAGCTATGTAACAGATCCTGCTACAGGTGTTCAAACAGAAGTTCGTACACCATATACTGAATCTGTTGTGATTAATGCTGCAACGATTCAAGCGGTATTAGGCTCACAATTCCGTATTACAGGTTTAGCATCACCACAAGAAGCAGCAGAGCTTGCATTAATGCTACGTGCTGGTGCTTTGGCTGCACCAATGTACTTTGTTGAAGAACGTGTTATTGGTCCAAGTCTTGGTCAAGAAAACATTGATAAAGGCGTGCTATCTACACAAATCGGCTTCTTGCTTGTTGCCATTTGGATGGTGGTCTTCTTCCGTCTATTTGGTTTAATTGCCAATTTCGCCTTGGTGGTGAACTTAGCGATGATCTTGACAGTTATGTCATGGATTGGTGCTTCCCTCACCCTCCCAGGTATTGCAGGTATTGTCATTACCATTGGTATGGCCGTCGATGCCAACGTGTTGATCTGTGAGCGAATACGAGAAGAAATGAAATGGGGTGCCTCACCCAAGCAGGCCATTATGGCCGGCTATGATCGTGCCTATAACACCATTTTCGACTCGAACCTCACCACATTCTTGGTTGCATTTATTCTTTTTGCCATCGGTACGGGCCCAATTAAAGGTTTCGCCGTAACACTGATGATTGGTATTGTTTGCTCAATGTTTACTGCTATTACAGTAACACGTGCAATCGTACAGCTCATTTATGGCAAAAAACGTAACTTAACCAAGCTGAGCATTTAGGAGATCGATCATGACTGACAATACTCAATTGGATCCTAAAAAATACGGCCGACCAGACAATGAACGTGTAATTCCGTTCATGAAGATTTCAGTGCCTGCTGCCATCATTTCAATTCTGCTCACCGTTGCCAGTGTTTTCTTTATTACGACCAAAGGTCTAAACCTCGGTTTAGACTTTACGGGTGGTGTATCTGCGGAACTCAACTATAGCAAGCCTGTGCAAGCTACGGATGTAACAGCTGCACTTGCTCAGGCTGGCTTCAAAGACTCTGTAGTACAGACATTAGGCTCAAACCGTGACCTTATGGTCCGTATGCCTGTACAAGAACATGCAGAAGCAGCTGATTTAACCAAAGAGATTACAGCAGCAGCACAGTTACCTGGTAACAAAGCTGAAGTGCATAAAGTAGATGTCGTGGGTGGCCAAGTTGGTAACGAGCTTTATCTACGTTCGGGTGGTGCTGTTGCACTTGCTCTGTTGTTAATGCTGGTTTACGTCACGATTCGTTTCGAATTCAAACTTGCAATGGGCGCAGTGCTCTCTTTGTTTCACGATATTATCGTGACACTGGGTATTTTTGCCCTCATGCAGTGGCCATTCGACTTAACAGTATTGGCGGCAATTTTGGCCATTATCGGTTTCTCTCTTAACGATAACATCGTGGTATCAGACCGTATCCGTGAAAACTTCCGTAAGATTCGCGGTGCTGAGCCTGTTGAGATCATCAACATTGCCTTAACTGAAACTTTACGTCGTACAGTTCATACCTCAATGACATTATTATTGGTTGTTTTAGCCATGATGTTCTTGGGTGGTGATGGCCTTAAATGGTTCTCTGTTGCGATGTTTGTTGGTGTATTTGTGGGTACTTACTCATCTATTTACATTGGTACGGCTTTCGCTTTATGGCGTGGTCTCAACCGTCAAGACTTTATCGTACAAGTTAAACCTGAATTTGATGAAGAAGAAATTCCTCACTAATTGAGCTAACCACATAAAAAGCCCATCTTCGGATGGGTTTTTTATTGCGTTATTGCAATCCTATCAAATATTTTACAGCCCTAAAAATGGCCAATATTACTATGCCAATTTCAATCAGAACGTGTATAAATCATAACGATTGGATCGATATGTCGCACATCAGCACAGGCAAAACTCACCGCTTTTTTCTGGTCTAAACTTTGAAAATAATGCTCTGTCGTGGTCGTTCGTACAAACTGTAAAAATAAACATAACTCATTGACCAATTTTACACAGACCCAATCCTGTGCCTGCGCGTCTAAAGCCCGATTACACAGCACCGTCCAGCCTGCATTTAACATGGGGGCATAATCCGAGCCCGTAATACCGATCTGATATAAATCCTTAGAACTTTTCCCATGTAAGTCTACATTTGCGCTGAGTACATCCGAGCTTATTTCCAAAGCGAAAACCTGCGCTTGCACACTCGCCATTGCATAATGCTCAATTTTTTGACCAATGCTTATATGATGTAAAGGTTGCGATACTTGTACCTGCTGAGTGCAGTATTGAAGCATTTCCTCTAAATCTAAAGCCCCCTCAGCCAACTGCAATTGCTGCTCAAGCAAGCGTGCTGTTTTTTGTGAAATCGGTCGGTGGCTATTTAACATTTGAGAAACTTCAGCCACACTCAAACCATAATGCTCACAAATGGCTTTTCCGGTTTGAAACTGCGTTTGCATTAAATATTCAAACCACTGATTTAGATTATCTCTGCGTCGTTCTGAAAGCGTCATAAATCGCAATATGTATTGTTTTAATGATCATTGATAATACATTACATGAAAAAACCCGCATTGACATGCGGGTTTTTTCATCAATTTATGAAGCTATTATATTAAATGAGAAGCTTAATTCCCTTGAACTAAACGTCGTGCACTAATAATGCCAGGCTGCTGCTCAAGTCGTGCGAGTAGACGTGAAAGCTGTGCCAAACCCTTAACTTCAATTAACAATTTCATGTTGGCAATACCATCAGACTCTGAAATGGTATTCACCTGACGAATGTTAATTTGGTCTGAGAAAATCACCTGCGTTAAGTCTTTCAGTAAACCACGGCGGTCGTATGCTTCCACCACAATTTGTACGCTTTGACCACGCGTTGGTTGCATTTCCCAATCTGCTTCTACTGCACGTTCAGGCTCTTGCTGAATCATACGCATGTAGTCAGGGCATGCAACTTTATGAATACTCACGCCACGATTAAGTGTGATATAGCCCCCAATCGATTCACCATGTACAGGCTGACAGCACTGAGCCACATGTAGCTCTACATTGTCTAAACCATCAATTAAAATACCATGTGCAGACAGTGTATGGCTGGCACGCGGGTTTAATGTCGGCTTCAGCACCAGTTCAGGCTCATCCTGATCTAAGTGCATGTGACGGTTCACCTGATTAATCAGCGCATGCAGGCTAATATCGCCACTCACCAATCCAATCAGAATATCTTCGCCCGTTTTGACATTGAAGTGACTGCAATAGTCATTTAGATCAATACTTTTCGGGTGAATCGCCAAACGTGCAAGTTCTTTATTTAGAATCTCACGTCCAACTTCTAAGTTCTTACTTCGATCTTGTTGGCGGAACCAATGACGTAACTTATCACGCGCGCGGGCAGTTTTAATGTAACCCAGCGAATTGACAATCCAATCACGGTTTGGTTCACGGTCTTTCTTGGTTAAGATCTCAACTTGCTCACCTGTTTTTAAAGTGTAAGTGAGAGGAACATAACGCTGATTGACCCGTGCGGCATAACATTTATTGCCGACCTGCGTATGCACGTGATAAGCAAAGTCTAATACAGTTGCGCCACGCGGTAATTCTTTAATGTCACCATCACGACTAAACACATAAATTTTTTCAAAGCCTTCGAAGTCTTGAATTTGTTCAAAACTTTCTTCACCTTCTTCATCTTTATGTGCACTAGCATCATTACGTTCTTGATAATGTTCTAAAACCGAACGTAAAGAATGTAAACGATGGTTAAAAGAATGGTCGGTATTTTTCGAACCTTCTTTGTAGTTAAAGTGCGAACACACACCCAATTCAGCTTCTTGGTGCATAGTTTGGGTACGAATTTGCACTTCGAGTGATTTATTTTCAGCAATCACAGCCGTATGCAATGAACGGTAACCATTGGCTTTCGGATTGGTAATATAGTCATCAAATTGATGTGGAATATGACGCCAGATTTGATGAACAATCCCTAAGGTGTGATAACACTCTGGAACGCTCTTTACCAATACACGCACGGCACGAATGTCGTAGAGCTGATCAAAACTCAAGTTCTTGCTTTTCATTTTTCGATAAATCGAATAAATGTGCTTCACTCGGCCGTTAATTTCCGCTTCGATATCATGATCGAGCAGTTCTTGGCGCAATTTATCGGTAACGAATTGAATATATTGTTCGCGCTCTAAACGCTTTTCATTCAATAAGGACGCAATTTCTTTATAACGCTCTGGTGCCAGATAACGAAAAGCCAGATCTTCTAGCTCCCATTTGAGCTGAGCAATGCCTAAGCGATGCGCCAATGGCGAGTAAATCGTTAAAATTTCACGTGCAACACGTTCCTGACGCTCTTTTGAAGAATGCGCTAATTCACGTAAAGCATAGGTACGTTCTGCCAACTTAATTAAAACAACTCGAACATCTTCCGTCACGGAAATCAGCATTTTATAAATGCCAGTTAAGTGTTCACGTTGGTTATTATTAAAATGATCTTCCAGACGTTTATTTTGTTCAATCAGCTCTGAAAGCTTACCCATGGCCAAAGTACCTTTGACCAAGGCGAAAACTTGTTCACCGAATTTTTCATGTACTTCATCCAGCGACATAACACCTTCACGTACGCCACGGTAAAGCATCGCTGCCGACAAGGTATCTTCGTCTACATGTAAATGCGCTAAGATATCAGCCATCTCAATACCTGTATAAAAGGTATTGGAACGATGATGAATCGTCGACTCAAGCTCTTTTTGTAGCGTTAGATGTGCAACTTCTTCAAGCTGTGATAATGATTCACCATCTAGTATGCCACGCACACGATCTAGCCATTCGTCTAGATCATGTAGTGCTTGATCGGCATGTTCTACAGTCGTTTCCTGAGACAACTCATTGAGACGCCCCGGGAGCTGTTCACGTACTGTGACCATACCCTACTCCTATTTTTTTACTCTTCATCACTTCTTACATCGTCAATCTGAGTGGTTGGTTCAATCTGTTCAAATAACGCGATAGACTCTACGTGCCCAGTATGCGTAAACATATCCATAACACCTGCCCGGCTCAGCTGATAACCCTGCTGTGCTAACACACCTGCATCGCGTGCGAGTGTTGCGGGATTACATGAGACATAAACTATTCTTTTTGCACCAAACTTGGGCAGATAATGCATAACCTCTTCTGCACCTGAGCGTGGAGGATCAATCAATAATGCATCAAATCCCTGATTTGCCCAAGTTTGATGCGAAAAATCTTTTGTTAAATCTTGTGAATAGAAGCTCAACCAAGAAATTGCATTGTTTTTTGCATTTTCTGTACCTCGAGCGACCATTTCTTCACTTCCCTCAACCGCTACCACTTCACCTTGTGCACCAACACAGCGCGCCAAAGGTAAAGAGAAATTACCCAAACCACAAAATAAATCCAAAACACGTTCACCTGGCTTCAATTGAAGCAAATCACATGCCAGCTTCACCATTTTCGGGTTAACACTTGAATTTACTTGAGTAAAATCTAATGGACTAAAGGCAAAAGTCGTATCAAATTCTTCTAATCTGTAATGCAAACGCATTTCAGTCCCTTGGCCGTCCTCTCGAACTAAGCTTTCAGGCCCTGCTGCTTGTAAATAAAGTTGCCACTGTTTCTGTAACGTAAATTTTCGTAATTCGTTGACATCGGTGTCACATAATTTATCGGTATGACGAATCAGCAAAGCAACTTCAACATCTCCCATGGCCAATTCTACATGACCAATGTCAGCTTTGCCTTTTAGACTTTGGAGTAATTGCTTCAAGCGTGTAATTGAACCAAATTGCTGATCTAAGACCATGCAGCGGTCAATCGAAGTCAATTTATTACTAGCATTTTCACGAAAACCCACCACCAATTTATCTTTATGAGGCAAATAGCGCACACCAATACGTGCTTTACGGCGATAGTCCTCACGACCTGAGCGTAAAGGCGAAAGCCATTCTTTCGGGCTTAATCCTGCAAAATGGGTTAAATGTGATTTTAGTACATCTTGCTTTAAACGAATTTGTTCGTCTGGGTGAATGTGTTGCATATTACAACCACCACAAATCCCAAAGTGCGGACACGGCGCAGGCACACGCATTGTAGAGGCTACACTCAGAAGCTCTAGACTATCCGCTTCTTCTAAACGCTTTGCGGTATGAGTAATCACTGCGCGTACAGTTTCACCAGGTAAAGCATAACGAATAAAAACTTTTTTACCCTGTTTTTCAATCGGATGCTCAGGGTGTGAACCATAATGAGCAATGCCACGCCCCTCATGTGACAGCGACTCAACTTGAAAAATATAGCTTAGTGCTGGTGCTTTTGGGGACTTGGCTTTGTGTTTCATGTGAACCTAATGTGTGGAAGATGGGAAATCAAATTGGGTAAAATCGGTTTGTTTCGAATTTTCTCGCCAAACCGCTAAAAATTCAGCCTGTTGTGGCTGTGTCGCTAAATACTGAATGGTCGATTGCACCAAGTGTTGATGATCGGAGGCTAAAATTTGCCCCTTCAACAATTGCCAGCGCAAATAAATCAACCATGTATTGAGCACATCGCCTTCGCAATAGCTGGTCAGCTGTTGCCACTGTTCAGTACGGACATATTCAGGCACATGATATGCCCCATCACCACGCTTACCAGGAAAACCCAATAAATGTGCAATGTCATCCAGCTTTTGAAAATGACGACCATTAAACATGGCCATGACATCCATTAAATCGACATGACGGTGGTGATAGCGATTTTGGTAGTTATTATAACGCTTTTGTGAATCAATCTCGCCCTGATCAAATAAACTTGGCGCAGATAGACCATGATACATCGCACGAAATAAAATCACGGGGACATCAAATTGCGAGCCATTCCAACTTACCAATGTCGGTTGGCGTTTATCAAAAATAGATAAAAAGCGCTTTAAAATTTCAGCTTCACTATAATTTTCACGGCTAAATGAAAACAGTTTCATGCCATTTTCATCTAACCAAAAACCTGAAATACAGACAATTTCATGCAAAGCCAAACGCTGAAAGTCTGTACCACTTTCTTGGCGTCTTAACTTTGCCAAAGCCGCGCCTAAATCGGCTTCGGGTAAATCGAGTCCGTATAAATGCGCACCTGATTTTAAATCAGTCAAAGTTTCAATATCGAAAGTTAAAATAGGTAAACGCATAAAGACTCTTCAACCCCGAAATTATTCAGCATCAACCACAGAGAATAAACCTGTAGATAAATAGCGATCGCCACGGTCACAGATAATGCAAACAATGACTGCATCTGGGTTTTCTTCAGCCAATTTTACTGATGCCCATACCGCGCCACCTGAAGATGTACCCGCACTAATACCTTCAACGCGCGCCATTTTACGCGCAGTTTTTTCAGCTTCAATTTGCGGAATATCCATAATACGGTCAACACGACTCGCATCAAAAATCGTCGGCAAGTATTCTGTAGGCCAGCGGCGAATACCTGCAATATTTGAACCTTCAGAAGGCTGTAAGCCAACAATTTGAATCTCTGGATTTTGTTCTTTGAGGTATTTTGAAATCCCCATGATGGTGCCTGTGGTGCCCATCGCGCTCACAAAGTGAGTAATTTTACCGCCTGTTTGCTCCCAGATTTCTGGGCCAGTGGTCAGGTAATGTGCTTCTGAATTATCTGGGTTACCAAATTGATTAAGAACCAAGCCCACGCCGTCTGCTTGCATTTGCGCTGCCATATCACGCGCTTCTTCCATACTTGCAGATTCAATTAATTCTGCACCGTAGGCACGCATCGCGTCTTTTCGTTCTTGGCTTGAATTCGCTGGCATAATCAGCTTCATCTTATAACCACGCATGGCAGCGACCATTGCCAATGCAATACCTGTATTTCCACTTGTCGCTTCAATTAACGTATCGCCCGGCTTGATCTGTCCACGCTTTTCGGCTTGCATAATCATGTTATATGCTGGACGGTCTTTGACTGAACCTGCTGGGTTATTGCCTTCTAACTTGGCCAATACAGTTGCTTGAGTGTGACATGCCAGACGCTGTAAACGCACCAACGGAGTCTTTCCGACATAATGGTCTAACAAAAAATCGTCTGCTTGAAAATCAGGGGTTATATTACTCATTATTTGTACCTTTATCGAGGTGCGCTTATTGTATGAAAAAATGACTGCGCCTGCACCCATTTACGGGGCTTTTTCGTGAAAGTGATTAAAGCGCAATCAGTTTCAAATAAAGCATGCTAATATGCAGTGCATAAGGAATAAACTGCTTGAATCATGTCAAATATCAACAAAAAGCTTTTTAAACGCCTACACTTAAATCATGCCTATGGACAGCTCATTGCGTTAATTTTTGTGCCCATTACAATTTTGGCATGTGTGGGTGCAACCTTGGTCATTAGCGAAACTTCCAATGCCGCCAAAGCACAACAACGCCAAATGGCGATTGCGATTTTGACGCGTTTTCAGCCTGCATCCGAAGATGCGCTCAACTTATTGGCACAATATCCATGGCAATTCGATCAAGCACGAAATGCCATGCAAAATATGTTTAGCGAAAAACATTTGATTCGTGCTGCAATCTTAGACAGCCAAGAAAAAAATAGAATTAGTTTTGGCTTCCAAGATGATGCGCCATGGCCAAAGCTTGCAGAGAACAAAAAATCAGAGTTTATTGGGCCTATTCGTTTAAATCACAGTAATGTGTATGCCACACAAATTCATGATGAAATGAATACGCCTTACTGGCTGGTGATTGAGCTCGACAACCAACCTCTAGAAATTGCACACTATCGCGTGCTGATGGTGTTGGTCGCAACAGGTTTACTGACCCTACTTTTATTATTGTTATGCCTCAATTTCTATTCGCGTCGCTGGATTGCACCGATGTACGAAATTCGTATGCAATTACAACGCCTCAATGCTGACACCTTAGATCAGCACATGATTATTAACAGTACAGGTGAGCTTCGCCTTTTACAGCGTGACATTGCCAACGTGGTCAATCGTCTGCATTTTAGTTTTTTAGAATTACGCGAACATACAGAACAAACCGAAGACGATTTACGCCGTACGCTCGATACTTTAGAAGTGCAAAATATCACTTACCGTCAAGCACGCGACCAAGCGATTCATGCCAATCAATCTAAATCGGTTTTTTTAGCCAATATTTCCCATGAACTCAGAACACCCTTAAACAGTATTGATGGCTTTATTCATCTGTTACTGCGCCAAGGTAATTTGAGCAATGAACAAAACTTATATTTACAAACCATTCGCAAATCTTCTGCACATTTGCTGGCACTCATTAACGATGTATTAGATTTTTCTAAAATTGATGCAGGCAAGCTTGAGCTTGAAACAGCGCCTTTTGACCTAGAAGAAGCTGTTTTTGATGTGATGGACATGCTTTCGCCATTGGCTGCGCAAAAGCATATTGATATGACTTTCTACTATGCTGACAACGTGCCCGTGCATGTAATTGGCGATGCACTGCGCTTTAAGCAGATTTTGACCAATTTAATTTCCAATGCCATTAAGTTCACCCCTGATGGTGAAATTATTGTTCGTGTGCGAATGGAACATGATGATATTGGCCAGTGCCTACTTCATTTTAGCGTACAAGACAGTGGTATTGGCCTAAGTGGCACAGACCGTAAAAAGCTGTTTGAATCCTTCTCACAAGGTGATGCCTCCGTTACACGTCAATTTGGCGGTACAGGTCTTGGTTTGGCAATTTCTAAACAATTGGTCAACCTCATGCATGGTCAAATTGGCTTTGAAGACAACCAAGAACGTGCACCGACCGAAAAAGGGTCAACCTTTTGGTTTACCGCAATGTTTAGCGTGAATGAAGATGAAGAAGTCATCCATCCACAATTTGAACATTTAACTGTGGTATCATATTTAGCACATCCTGCTACAGCCAATGTACTACGCCACTACCTTGAAGATTATGCTGTACAACACGTCGAAGCACAGTCGATTTTAGATTTATTTAGCCGTCTAAATCAGTTTGAACATGCTGAAAATACTTGGCTCATTTTAGACCATAGTGGCGATACCGAAGCCATGCTCAAAGAAATTCGCTCACGTTATCACGGCAATTTGGCGATTTATGGCTATCAAATGCTACTCGATCCAAGCATGCTAAATGAATACCGTGCTCGTCCATTACATCAACCGCTGAGTCGTAGTGCATTGGCACAATTGTTGGGTAATGAGCCCTTGTTTGAACATGACGCCATGGATAACTTTGATGGCCAAGGCTTACATATCTTAGCGGTCGATGACCATCTACCCAACTTGATTGTATTAGAGGCGCTCTTATCTGAACTTAACGTGACCACCACCAAAGCACTCAGCGGTCAAGAAGCCTTAGATATTATTCAATCTCGCCATGCGCAAGGGCTCAAAGATTTTGATTTGGTCTTCATGGATATTCAAATGCCCGTAATGTCTGGCATTGATACCACGCGTGCGCTGCGTTCATTAGAATCCACCAAAGAAGAACAAAAACGTCTGCCGATTATTGCGCTCACGGCACATGCACTTTCGGATGAAAAGCAAAAGCTGTTGCAAAGTGGTATGGATGATTACGTGACTAAACCGATCCAAATGGAACAGATTATTCAAATCTTGACCCATTGGACCGCTGAAAACTTTAAAAAGCCTGTTGCTGTAGAACGTACTGCTGTTATTGATTCACTCGACAGCAATATTTTAGATTGGCAACAATGTCTTATGCTAGCGGCCAATAAAGAGGACTTGGCGGTCGATTTGCTCAAAATGCTTACTGACAGTTTCGAAATAGAAGTGAATGAAATTGAACAGCTGATTGAGCTTGAAGATTTCCCACAACTCGAACATGTGCTCCATCGTTTATACGGTGCAACTCGCTATGTCGGCACACCCAATTTGCAAAATGTTACGGGTAGCTTTGAGCAATTTGTTTCAACCTTACGTAAAGAACGTCGCAGAGCCGATGATGCCTTCATTCAAGAAGTCCACAAACGCTTTGATGAAATGAAAGCCATCATTGCGCAAGTTGAACTGGCAGCCCAACATATTTTAAGTCAGCACAATACTTAAACAGGTCGTCATGCCCGATTTAAATAGAAGGATGACTGAGCTGTCATGCATGCAAGATAAGCTCATGCTATGCTCGTCGCAAAGAAACAAAAAGAGTGTACAACATGGCTTTGGTCAAATTTGAAAATAACAACGGCATTGCAACCGTTAGCCTAAATCGCCCAGATAAACGCAATGCCATGAGTTTTGCCCTGCTCAAAGAGCTGGTAAACATTGCCAATCGTATTAAAAAAGACCGTACGATTCGCTGTGTGATTTTAACTGGCGAAGCACAAGTATTTAGTGCAGGCATTGATTTAAGTGATTTAAACAACCCGAAAAACACCGCTTATGCTGCATGGGAACTGATCCGCCCTGGTCAAAGTCTGTTTCAAAAAGCATTTTTGATTTGGCAAGAACTGCCTGTTCCAGTGATTGCCGCCATTGAAGGCTATTGCTTTGGTGCAGGTATGCAACTTGCTCTGGCTGCCGATATTCGTATTGCACATCCAGAAACGCAAATGTCGATTATGGAAAGTCGCTGGGGTTTGGTTCCAGATATGGGGCTCAGCCGTTCGCTTAAAGGCATTATTGGCTTAGATTTGGCGAAAGAATTGACACTTACTGCCCGTATTTTTGACGCCAACTATGCCAAAGATATTGGTTTGGTCACGCATCTCAATGCAACACCGCTTCAACAAGCTCAAACACTCGCTGAAGAGATGCTTGGCCGCTCACCTGATGCCTTAACCGCAGCCAAACGTGTACTAGATGCTATGGAACATCAACCAAGTAAATCTTTACGTTTAGAAAAAATTTGGCAACTTAAATTATTGCTCGGCAAAAACAGCAAACTGGCACGTAAAAAAGACAAGAACCCTGAAGTTCAATTTTTACCGCGCCAATTCCGCTAAGCTTAAAACAGTATGATCATCTAATGGAACACGCATGAACTTCGACCTTCAAACTAAAATTGCATTTTTGGGCATGGGGCTCATGGGAAGCCGTATGGCAACTCGTCTCTTGCAAGCTGGCTTTGCAGTCGCAGTTTGGAATCGTAGTCCGAGCGCTTGTGATGCCCTGATTGAACAAGGCGCGACTGCACTCGACTTGAACCAACTTAGCCAATATCCTGTGGTTTTAATGTGTTTGGCCGATGATCATGCTGTGCAAAATGTCTTTAGCTTAATTCGACCACACTTAAGCAAAGGGCAAATTATTGCAGATTTTTCAAGTCTATCCGTAGAATGTACAAAGCAACTTGCTCAAGTAGCACAGCAACAAGGCGTCAATTGGATTGACTGCCCTGTCTCTGGTGGAACAGCTGGTGCCGAACTTGGCACTCTGGTTATTTTTGCAGGTGGTGATGCACCAAGCATTCAACGCCTAGAACTGATTTATAATGTGTTATCACAGCGTGTTACCCGCATGGGAGAAACAGGCGCAGGCCAAGCCACAAAAATTTGTAATCAGCTCATCGTCGCTGCCAACAGCACGCTCATTGCAGAAGCTGTTGCACTGGCCGAACACGCTGGTGTCGACACAACACTTCTCGCACCTGCTTTGGCAGGCGGGTTTGCTGACTCAAAACCTTTTCAGATCCTCACACCTCGTATGGCGAGCCAAAGCTTTGAACCCGTGCAATGGAAAGTACAAACTTTATCTAAAGACCTAAACAATGCCTTAAAGCTGGCAGCTTCATATCAATTGCATGTTCCCGTTGCCACACAAGCCCTTGATCAATTACAACAACATCAAGCCAATGGTTATGCCGAGGCAGACTTATCTACCATATGTTTACAGGTCAAATCTAACTAACCGTGTGCTGTCATCATTTTTCGCTTAATTTCAGAGGGTGCCAACCATGATTAAATTGGCCGTTAATCTGTCCATGATTTTTACCGAAGTGCCCTTGCTTGAGCGCTTTGCGCTGGCACGTGCTCATGGTTTCGATCATATTGAAATCCAATTTCCATACGAGCTAAGTATTGAGCAAATTCAAACCCAACTCACCATACATGACTTAAGCCTATGTTTGATTAATGCGCCTGCAGGTGACTTGATGACTGGTGGCAATGGCCTTGCTGGTATTCCGGGTCAAGAAATTGAATTTCATCATGGTTTAGAAAAAGCCATTCTCTATGCCAAAGCATTACAAGTACCTAGCATTAATATCCTTGCGGGTAAACAACCCCTAGATGCAGATTTACTGCCCTGCTTAAAAACCTTGGCCACCAATTTAAAACTGGCATGCCACATGTGTAGTGATCACGGTATTCAACCAGTATTTGAAATGATCAACGGCACCGATATGCCCCGCTTTTTAGTGCAAAACATTGCTCAAGCACAGGAAATGCTTGAGGCTGTACGTCACCCTGCCTTAAAAATGCAATTTGACTGCTACCACATGGCCATGATGGGCGAAAATTTATTGGAAAGCCTACAAGAAAATATCGATGCGATTGGTCATATTCAATTTGCAGACAATCCAGGTCGACATGAACCTGACACAGGAAACATTGATTATGCAGTCATTTTTGATTGGCTCAAACACAGCCAATATACAGGTTTCAGTGCTGCCGAATATCGCCCACAAAATTTGTCACAAAATTCTTTTGCGTGGAAAGACAAATACTTCTCATCAATAAACTGAAGAGATCAAGGTGCTGATTTGAAATTCAGCACCAAAACCGCTATATTAGATGATGAATAATTGTCTGGAAACCATACCCTCCATGAATTTAGAACCATCGCCCGGCGCTTCAAACTTTCAAGAACCTGCATTAAGTTCAAAAAAAGACGTACAAGCTTGCTTAGAAGTGGTACGTGAAGCTCTCGAAGATGTAAAAGCGAAAGAAATCGTCGAAATTGATGTTAGCGCGATCAGCAACGTTGCAGATGCAATCGTGATTGCATGCGGTACATCAACACGTCATCTCAAATCCCTTGCAAACAACGTTGCTGAAGAAGCACGTAAAGCTGGCTTCCGCCCGATTGGTGTTGAAGGCGAGCGTGATGCAGAGTGGATCTTGATTGACCTCGGCTTTGTCGTTGTTCATGTTATGCTTCCTACAGCACGCAAATTCTATGATTTAGAAAGCTTATGGCGCACAGCACCTGAGTCTGTGGCATAACATCTTTATCAATAAAAAAGCGGTCAATAGACCGCTTTTTTATTGCCTATAATATTTACCACTCACGCTGTTCTAAACTGGTCAAAGCCCGCAACATTTGACGCATAATATGGCGACGGCAGTGCTTCAAATCATCTGTTTCACAAACATCATTTAAAAAATGATTCAATGCATATACCGGCTGATTGCTATAACGTTGCTCCCAAAGACTTAATGCTTCTTCTAAAGCTACACTACTGATATAAGGCTCTAAGCTGCTGGCAATTGCAGATCTGCGGTTCTCAATATTTAATCGTTCTGTACTCATAGCGTCCCCCTGCTCAAATCAATAAACATGCCTTTCACTACGGTTATAAACTGCTTATTACTTATAGTTTTGCAAGAAAAATGCCAACAATATAAAACATAGCAATCATCAGGCTTTGCTTATAACACTCCCCCATTTGCCTACAAAAAATTGTCAGCTTGCGACCAGTTTTAGAGAATAATCTCTCAATATGTAGCAATTTTTGCGCATTACAGCATAGCTATCTTTTTTCATTTTCCATAAAAAAACCGCCCGAAGGCGGTTTCTCATCAAAAGTTTGAGTCTTAGTGACCGCCGCCATTGATTGCTTTTGTCATATCTTCTACAACTTTCTTCGCATCACCAAAGATCATCATTGTCTTGTCGTTATAGAACAAGTCGTTATCTAGGCCTGCATAACCTGTTGCCATAGAACGTTTGATCACCATGATGGTACGTGCTTTATGTGCTTCAAGAATTGGCATACCGTAAATTGGCGATGTTGGATCATCTTTGGCTGCAGGGTTTACAACGTCATTCGCACCAATCACAAGTACAACGTCTGTTGCTGGGAAGTCTGAGTTGATTTCGTCCATCTCTAAGATGTCTTCATACGCAACGTCCGCTTCAGCTAAAAGTACGTTCATGTGACCTGGCATACGACCCGCAACTGGGTGAATCGCAAAACGAACCGTTACACCTTGTTCTTTTAAGATTTCACACAATTCTTTCACTGCGTTTTGAGCACGACCTTGCGCCATACCATAACCTGGTACGATCACAACGCTATCCGCATTTGACATTAAGAAGCCAGCATCGTCTGCCGAACCTGAACGGTAATTACGTTGAACTTGCTCACCTTTGTCTGCAGATGCAACTGCTGCACCACCCATTGCACCACCAAACAAAACGTTGATGATTGAACGGTTCATAGCTTTACACATAATGTAAGACAGAATCGCACCAGATGAACCTACAAGTGAACCCGCAACAATCAGCATGTTGTTTTCAAGTGTGAAACCAATACCTGCTGCAGCCCAACCTGAGAAAGAGTTCAGTAGTGAAACGACCACTGGCATGTCACCGCCACCCACTGGCGCAATCCATACCCAGCCAAACGCAAGTGCAAGTGCAGTCATTGCCCAGAATGCATTCATGTTACCCGTCGTAAAGAAGTAAACACCACATGCCAACATTGCAATAAACAGCAATGCTTGTACTGGTTTTACCCAACCGCCTGAAATGGTTTTTGCCCATTTTTTGGCAGCCAATTTACCATAAGCAAATACAGATGCAGTAAAGGTAATCGCGCCTACAAAACAGCCCACAAACAATTCAAATAAATGAACGCTGCTCATGTGCGCATGCTGTACGCCAGCAGCTGTTAAAGCCGCTTCGTTTTCTGCAAATAAAGCAGTTAACTGGTTGTTATGCAAAATTGCTGCTATCGCAATCAATACCGCAGCTAAACCCACCAATGAGTGCATCAATGCAACAGTTTCAGGCATTTGCGTCATTGGAACTGTACGTGCACGTGCAATACCCACGACTGCACCCAAAACCATCGCGCCACCAATCATCCAAACTACAGGATGATCTGCTACAAAGAATGTGGTAATCACGGCAATCGCCATAGCGATCATACCGTAGCGGTTACCTGCGATTGCAGTTTTCGGGCCAGATAGACCGCGTAAAGTGAGAATGAAAAGGACCGCACCAACAAGGTAGAACCAATCCGCATATTCTTTAATGAATTCCATGGATTAGCCCTCTTTTTTCTTTTGTTTTGGCTTAAACATTTCGAGCATACGTGCAGTTACTGCGAAGCCACCAAAAATGTTAATACTTGCCAAAAATACTGCTACTGCACCCAATACGCTCACTACGTTCACGCTTTGGAATTGTACGCTTGCTTCTAATACCCCAGGAATACCTACGGTTTGTAGCATTGCACCTACAATAATAATTGAAGACAACGCATTGGTTACTGCCATTAAAGGCGTATGTAAAGCCGGCGTTACACCCCAAACAACGTAGTAACCTACGAAGATAGCGAGGACAAAAATCGTAATCGTTTCAACCATGACAAGTCTCCTTAGCCGCGCTTCAACAGCACTTGACCGCTGTGAGTGACCAATAGGGCTTTTTGAATTTCTTCTTCTGGATTAATCGCGAAGTTTTTCTCAGCATCAAATAATGTGTCTAAGAAATTCAAAACGTTGCGTGCATACAGTGCCGAAGCTTCAGTCGAAACTGTAGAAGGAATATTTGGAATGCCTAAGATTTTTACACCGTTAGCAGTCATCACATTTTCACCACACACAGAACCTTCAACGTTACCGCCAGTTTCAACCGCCATATCTAAAATGATTGAGCCTGGTTTCATTTTGGCAACTGTTTCTGCTTTGATTAAACGTGGTGCATCACGGCCTGGTAATAAGGCAGTCGTAATCACGATGTCCGCATTTGATACAGCTTTATCAACAATAATCGCTTGATCACGGATGTATTCTTCACCCGGCATCCAACCATAACCATTCTTCGCAGCATCTGCCGCTTTTTGCTGTTCTTCTGGTGACATTGGTACGTCTAACCATTTACCGCCAAGTGATTCAACTTGATCACGTGCCGTTGGACGTAAATCTGTTGCTTCTACAACTGCACCTAAACGTTTTGCTGTTGCAATCGCTTGCAAGCCGGCAACACCCACACCCATAATCACTACACGTGCTGGTTTTACTGTACCCGCTGCAGTCATGAGCATAGGGAACATACGTTGATATTCAGCAGCAGCTAACAATACAGATTTATAACCTGACAAGTTGGCTTGAGATGAAAGTACGTCCATGTTTTGCGCACGAGATAAAGTACGTGGCAATAGCTCCAACGCAAATGCAGACACTTGCTGTGCAGCAAATTGGTCCAACTCCGGATTACGGTATGGGTCAAACATTGCAATGACTGCGGTATTTGGCGCAAGCTTTTGAATTTCGTCACCCTTCGGCGCACGTACTTTCAAAATAATTTGACTGCCGGTATAGGCATCATCTGTAATTTTGGCACCAACCTGTTCATAAGCACTATCGATATAAGCAGCGTTTACACCTGCTCCACGTTCAATAACGACATTATGACCAGCGCTGATCAACTTCTTTACTGTCTCTGGCGTCGCAGCGACGCGATGTTCACCGACAACAGTTTCGGCTGGAATTCCGATCTGCATGAGCGTTCCTCAAGCTAATTTTTCTTAAGTAAACATCGTAAAAACGATGCTTCCCCTCAGGATGTTCTTTTGTTGAATTTTTGGATTCTAATGGAACTTTTTTAAATTACCACCCAATATTTAGTTAATAAATACCCATATTTTGAACTGGTGATTCATAAAAAATATGATGCGATAAAGCAGTTATTCATTTTTATTTTTAATGGTATGAATCTTTTTTATACAAAATAATGCTGTTTTTAAGTTTTATTAAGCTAATTTAAATCTCAACTTATTGCTTATTGATCTAAATGACAAAAAAACATTCGTTTGATATTTATATTTTTAGTTATGAAAGCCTTTAAATGCCATACATAGCAACCTATTTTAAATATCCCAAAAACAACAGTTGACCTTGCTGACAAATTTTAGGATTTTTAAACTCAAATAAATTAAGCTGTTTTTGAAAGACTTGTACAATTATCACCCCACATAAATTCTTTGATTAAATTGGCGTGATCGACAGCATTTCCCCTTAAATTATGCCATTTATGGCATTCGCCTTAAGTCTATAGATCGCATTTTTTGCTAAAAAAATAATTTCTGCGACATTTTGCACCATGATGAACACCTCACAATTTGGCGAATTTGGCTCTTTTATGCACAATATTGGTGCGTTATGAAAAAATTGATGTATTTCAAGGCCAAACAATCATTTTTTACCGCCATCGTATTAAATTTGATATTTCACACAATTCGTCAACTCAGAATTCCTGTGCTGAGCTATGCCCATTCCAAATGAAGCATTCCATTTGGGTATCGTGCCCATTCATTTTTTTGCATTTAATCTTTGTCTGTAATTTTCTTATAATCATCTTATATTCTTTTCTCTCCCAGCCATTGCATCGCCATGCCTACGCTCAGTCTATCCCCACGTCAAATGGGCGCACTTTGTGCTATTTGTGCCGCTTTTTTATTTAGCACTAAAGCTATATTTATTAAGCAAGCTTATGCGTTATCCCCTTTGGTGGATGCCACCGTATTAATGGCACTCCGCATGGGCAGTGCTTTGCCCTTTTTCTTGATCATGTGTTGGTTTAGCCGTCGCTCTTACCAAGATCTAACAGCTCGTGATTGGGGCATGCTTATCCTTGCAGGTTTACTTGGCTACTATCTTGCGAGTTGGTTAGACTTCATGGGTCTGATGTACATTAGTGCTTCGCTGGAACGAATTATTTTGTTTTTATATCCTACCCTAACAGTTCTAGCATCTAGTGTTATTTATAAGCAAAAACTCAGCATCAAAACTTACCTTGCGATTCTATTAAGTTACGGTGGTACCGTACTCGTCATGCTACAAGAGCAAAGTAATGCGCCACAGGATGGTAATTTTTGGATTGGCGCGAGCTTTGTTTTTGCCAGTGCCGTGGCCTTTGCCTCTTATTTACTGCTTACCCCTAAAATGATAACCAAATTTGGCTCATGGCATTTTAATGCCTTAGCGTTAAGCATTGCCTGCCTAGGCACGCTCATTCATTATGTTTTATCGGTACCAGCACCAATACAACTCATTCAAAATCTGCCACCCGCAGTCTGGGGCTATGGGATTGCCATTGGGCTATTTGTGACTGTACTCCCAACGGTACTGATGATGCAAAGCATTGTTCGATTAGGTCCTGGCCACTCCGCCATGATTGCATCCATAGGTCCAATCTTAACGATTTTATTGGCCGTGGCCTTTTTAGATGAACACCTAAATTCTATACAGTGGCTGGGCTGTTTGCTCAATATCGTGGGTGTGCTGATGATTAGTCTATCCAAAAAATAACATCAATCATTCGCCTCATGACGGTGCACGTACGCTCTGCATATTAGGCTGTTGAATCATGATCAATCCCAGATTCAGTAAAGCGTTCTAAATGCATCAAGATGTGCTGAAAATGTGCGCCAGCCGATTGCTGGGATAATTGGTCATCTGGGTTACGTAATGGACATTGTTGTAAAGACAGGCAACCACAACCGATGCAAGAATCCAACTGCTGGCGTAACTGTAATAAATACATAATTTGCGCATCTAATTGCTGTTGCCAACGCTGTGACATCTGTTGCCAATCTGCTTTAGATGCCACTTGATGCTTTGGCAAAACCTCAAAAGCTTCATAAACCTGTTGTAGGCTAATTCCAACTTGCTGAGCAATTTTAA
Organism: Acinetobacter sp. SWAC5; assembly: GCF_003419885.1. NCBI lineage: Bacteria > Pseudomonadati > Pseudomonadota > Gammaproteobacteria > Moraxellales > Moraxellaceae > Acinetobacter > Acinetobacter sp. SWAC5. The sequence goes on along the minus strand of NZ_QUWR01000008.1, from coordinate 55,600 downwards.
TAATTGCAATACGGCGTAACATTGCACGTTGATAACGACGTTGATTTCCTGTGGTTCTTGTACTCCAAATAAGTTGTTTTTCTTCATAAAAGCGAACAGTAGGTACGCTGACACCACTACGCTCAGCAAGCTGACCAATACTCAGCCATTGCTGTTTAGATTCTTGCATATTTATTCTTGACCTCAAGTTAACTTGAGCTTTGATACTAGCAAGACTTTAAGCGCTAAGGAAATTGCGATGCAACAAAACCTGCACTCAGTCATCCACCTCATGAACCCAGATACTCTGTATAATCCCACTCCGTTTGCTTATAGCCACATTGCGCAAGTCAACATTCATGAGTTGAATCGTATTGTGCATATTGCAGGTCAAGGAGGCGAACAGCGCGACCAAACTTTGGCAACAGACTTTACAATACAGTTGGCGCAAGCCATGCATAATGTGCAATTGGCTTTAGAGGCTGCAAAGGCCACGCTATATGATATTGCGATGTTAAGAATTTGGGTCTGCCAATATGATCAACTCAAACATCAGCTGATTATTCAGCACCTAAAAGCACTATGGCAAGCACATGCATTGCCAGCCTGCACACTGATTCCCGTACCATGTTTGGCACTTCCTGACATGCAAATCGAAATTGAAGCCACCGCCTACTGCGCTTAACCACAAGTAAGGAAATCTATGAACCCCAACGTTGATATTAGCCAAAATAAAACCCTACTTTGGCTTATGGCAATTGCATGTGGTCTATGTGCGGGTGCCAATTATTATTGCCAACCGTTAATCGCCTCGATTCAACAAAGCTTTCAAGTAGCGCAATCACAAGTGGCGCTTACGGTCACTTTTGCCCAAGTGTCTTATGCCTTAGGGTTACTGTTTATTGTGCCTTTGGGGGATATTGTCAATAAAAGCAAATTTATTCCCTTGCTTATGTTTGGCGCAGCAGTAGGTCTAAGTATTTGTGCACTTTCGAATAGCTTAACGATGCTATGGATTGGCACCATTATTACTGGTTTATTTTCTGTGGCGGCACAAGTTCTTATTCCACTGGTCACCCTTGCGGTACGCCCTGAAAAAACAGGTGAAACTGTTGGCTTTCTAATGAGTGGCTTATTGGTGGGGATTTTACTATCGACCAGTTTGGCTGGGCTTTTATCTAATTTATGGCATTGGAATATTATCTATGTTGTAAGCGCTGTGCTCATGCTGGTACTTGCAGTGCTACTTAATCGTCAATTGCCTATGGTCAATACCAGTACACTTAGATATGCACAAATTTTTGCATCTATGGCACAGCTACTGCGCCAAGAGCGTCGCTTGGTCTACCGCTCCCTCATTGGTGGCTGTGCTTTTGCCTCAATGAGTATTTTATTTTCCACGATTGCCATGCTACTCACTGCACCGCCTTTTTCACTGCCTGATGTGTGGGTGGGAATCTTAACGCTGGTGGGCGTATTTGGCGCGCTCTCGACTCAGTGGATTGGAAAATGGGCCGACCGTGGACATAATTTAGTCCTCACTTGGATGGGCTGTGGCATATTGGCAATCAGTTGGGGACTGCTGTATTTAGGTGGCCAATCTCTAATGAGTTACGCTTTAGGCTATGCAGTCATTAACCTTGGCTTAGCTATGGTACACAGCTGTAACCAAAATGTGATTTTTAAACTTAACCCGAATGCACGCTCACGCATTAACTCTATTTATATGACACTGTACTTTATTGGTGGTGCGGGAGGATCGGCTTTAGGGGTATATGCATGGCACCATGGTGGCTGGCCAGCGGCTTGCCTAACAGGGTTTGGATTAGTATGTGGTGCATCGCTTATGGCCTTAATGGATCAACTTGGGCAAAAGCAACCAGCGACAACACACTAAGTTTTCACTGAAACCAAAGCATGGGCATAGCCTCTCGCTTTGGTTATATGCTCTCACCAGTCTAGGTCTGTCTTAGCTGACTTGCACCACTGGATAAAACGGTTTTCCCAAATCTAAACTTTGTGCATTTTCCAAAAGTACTAAAATAAATACAGGCAGTAATACCTCTAAAATACGGCAAGCATCCTTTAATTGTGAACGATTCACCGAACTGTTATAAGTTGCCCCGCCATGGACAATTTGATTACGCAAAGTATATAAGCGGTTAAACAGCACCATTAAAATATCGACCGAATCTTTATGCCCCAAAGCATTCAATACTTTTTGCTTTTCCGCAGCCAAGCCAGTTTTACAGGCCTCTAGGCTAATCTTTTCATTTTGATAGTCCCAAAAACCTTGGTAAATATATTGGTTATCAAGTAGCACTCGAATGGGCTGGCTATATTTCTCCCATAAAATATTATAGATCTTATCTTCTTGGTCTTTTTGGCAAATTAAATGTAAAAACTGTCTTAAGCTTTGCTTGTCCTGACTTATCAGCAAATCTTGTGCATAAATGGCATTGAACGAGACCCATAGCGCAATAAATTGTAAGTCCAACTCTTGGTCTAATTGCTGTGCTTTTTTTAGCCAACTGAGTCCACGATGTATCCGCAAATTAAATTGGTCACTATTTTCGGCTTTTTTGTCCTTAAAAATTTCTTCTAACATCATTGTCTAATCTCCCCCAAAAAATTGTTTATTATTATTCTTTTGCAAATTAAACAATTTATCCACAGAACTCAATCAACATGACTGAGTATTTCACATCTATTGTGTCCTGATTGTGTCAGCTTTCAGTGCCCTTCAATACTTCTCTAAATAGCCCTAATCCAATCCCCCTTACTTAGGCTTCACTTTTAAGAGATGGCTCAATTTTACAATTCAATTTAGCCCGACCCCATTCGCCAAAATTATTTAACAGATCTTCACAAATATAAGAAATCCCAGTCTTTTCGACAAAGCCTATACCTCCTATTAATTCACGCTAAATTTCGTCAACCTTTCAATTTATTAATCAAAATATATTTAACTTATTGATTTTCCATTCATCTTAAAAATTATTTTTTGCTTTAATTTTAATTCATAGTTTAGCTAGCATTAACAATAATCATAAAAATAAAAGCTTCATATCAATAATGAAAACTCGATTTAAACCTGTTGCACTGACCTTCCACGGCAGTAGTTTTAAAGTGACACATCCAAAGCAATTTGGTCTTTTAAATATTCCTTTACCTACTTCAGCTTTAGAGCAAGTTTTAGAATTTAGTTGGAAAATGACCTTTGGCAAACAAGGTCAACATCGTGCTTATCGCACAGGCGGTTCAGAAATTCGTACGGACTTAATGGTTTTTCGTGATGTCTATCGGGGCAAATTAGGCGAAGTTGCTTTTTACTATTACTGTCAGCAGCGCCCTCGTGTACAACAGCTGTCACATATTGATTTTAGCTGTAGTGGCAAGGGTATTTGGGACTGTGCAGATTTTATTGTGAATGATGAACATCATATTTCAATTAAGACCACCAAAGACTTTGGAAATCTGTTGTATTTAGAAGCCAAAGACTGGGAAATAGACCTACTTCAGCACAAAGCGATTTATAAGCCGAACCAACATGATCAGAGCAAGAATCGTGGAATCTATGATTATTTTTTTCTGTGCCGAGTAAAATCCAATATTGATGCGATCATTCATCAAATTAGCCAAGAGCCACAGCCTGCGACCCTAGATGATTTAAAACTCAAATTGTTTCGCATTTTAAAACTGCAAAAACCTAAATTAGACATTGCAGGCTACATCAGCAATAGTGATTTATATCAGGTCTTACAACAAGAGACTTTCTTGCTACAAGCAGGCACCTTTGTTGGCAAAAGTGCTAAGCCACAAGATGCCGAAAATTATTATGTCCAAAGTGGCTGTATGCGCCCACTTATGCCGTGGGGCTCTCGACCTATACAACGTAGTGCTTAGCAGTTTCTTGCTTAAATTTCACACGCCACAAAGTCTATTTAAAATTGTGCTAATATAGCGCCCAATTTTGAAACGTTGTTTCAATGGTGCATCACATGACTCAATGTGTGCAATCTAATTTCTCTCCTAATTTCCATCTTTGTTTGCCAAGGCCTGATGTTTGATGACCGTAATCAATTCTACTGAAAATAAACTCGCACCTCGAATCAGCGTGGCGCCAATGATGGATTGGACACCATAAAATAAATAAATATTAAAATACAAAAACTTAAATTTAATTAAAAATAATAAGGTGTAAAAATGGTGTAAAAAATCGCTTATTATAAGAAAGTTAGTAGAGTACAAATAAAAGAAAACTAGGTTGGGAAATAATAGCGAAAGTCCTACAAGCCACAACTTCTTTAGCTAATTGATCTTTAAAAATAGGTTAAATCTTCAATATCTACACATTTCAAAATGTGTAGCAAAGACAGGGAATTGATAACTTAAAATTGTCGCAACTGAAGCAGATTTAGGTGTCTTGTCTTATCTAAATTAATTTTGTAAGTTCTATGCAATAATTTTCTTAAATCAAGCTTTCTCCACATGTACAACAAATAGCATACTCAACGCTTATGACATTTCCTAGGCAACCAGGTTGAGTACAATCGCATCTTTCAACCAGATGAGTATCTCTACATACAAAGCAGAAAATCGTTTCTGAATCAGGCTCATTAGGCTCCAACACTGCATATTTAGGTTCTAAGGATTCATACTTATCACCTTCATATTTACATGCAGGACAGAAATACAAACGTCGTCTAGAATCGATATTAAAAAATTTCTTTATTTGCGTAGGTTGAAGGAAATTGAAAACTGTTAAAAATTCTTTTACTACTAAACCATCGACATGATCGTTATCAAAATAAAGGTGGGTTGCAGGAGCATTATGTAAGAAATCTCTTCTTGTCTGAATCCAATCCTCATCTGCATAAAGATGCTTATGTACTTCTAAAAGAATTACTACCACTTCTTCCGCAGTTACATTTAACTTACTACTAACAGTGTGCATTGCTATATTTCTTAATCTTCTAACTCTTTCGAACAAGTTAGCAAATTCAATACTTAAACTTTGATCGTAAACTGTATTATAAACTTTAATAAGATCTTGAGCATCAATCGCTCTAAAATCAGAGAAACTAACACCTGTTTCATCTGCAGCTCTAGGCCATTCTGATGGATTACCAGCAATCAATAGAAAAGGACTGATTGCCACAAGCTTAGCTTTCAATGCAAGCTCTATGCCCTGTTGAGCAATAATAAGAGAAGTTAATATTCTTTGACGTGCAGATTCCCAAAAAGCTTGTTCATCTTCCTTCTCAACAACGACGTAGCCTCGAACATCTTCAATAGTAAGTAAAAAAGAAATAGCAATGTCCCATGCAAAATCTAACTGGGCTTTTGCAGCAGAATCAAACTCATCACTATTTGGAATATCTTTAATCACGTTTTTACCTTGTGTTATAAATTTATAAACAAAGATTATGTTATGAGAATTTTCACAAAAAAAACTATCTCAATGGTTTAATTAATTTTTCGTCCCAAGATATTAGCTTAAAATTCAAACCACTAGTTACTTGATTAAAGTTACCCTCATCATTATCAAATGAGGCAGCAACAATACTCTGTAAATTTTGAGTTTCTGCAAGCTTCTTAAATAACATTCTTTGGCTATTAAGAGCCATTGAATGTTGGCCAGGTTCATCAAGTAATAAAATATTTAATATATTGGAATCATATTGTAAGCCTGTCTGCTGTAATCCCAACAAGAAACTCCAAATTAATCTTACAAAATCACTTGCGCTTGAATCTATCTTCGTACTGCTTTTTCGAATTTCCCTTAATTCCAAATGATTCAGCGTTGGTATTAGGTTATCAAAATTGATATGAATATCTGAGATTGATGCACTTTTGTATCCAAAATCATCTGCATTCTCTTTAAATTTCTTTTCAAAACACTTGATCTTTTCTTTATCTTTCACACTATAAACGTCTTTAGGCAAAGCATTTAAGCTTGACTGGTTCTTTATAAAATCGATTAACAAACCATTAAGATTAGTCTTAACCTTTTCTTCAACATCTTTTAAGCTTTGAAGTTCCCTAACCTCATTTTCAATATAAATTTGCTGACGCACATAAAGTTTAGAAATCTCACTTCCAGAAGTAATAGATTTTTTAATACTTCGTATCACTTCATTTTTTCTTTGAATTTCTTTTTTTACATTACTTAAACTAAGCTCTATTACCTCATTATTAGCACTTAAACCTATAATCTGATTTTGAAGCATTTTTTTCTGACTATTTAAATATTCAATCTGCCCCTTTAAATCCATTTGTGGACCTTTAATTGTCTCAGCAAATAAATTATCAACCACATTTTGAAAACACGTAGGGCACTTATCATTAGCTATCTGAATATCATATTCAGCACCCAACTGCCTTAATTTAAAAGCTGATTTATTTTTAATTAAATCATTTTCAATTTGTTCTAAAATCTCATTATAATCATTAATTGTAATTTTATTTCTATTTAATGAATTATTAATATGATCGAATTTAATAATTAGTAAATTCAACTCATCTTCAATATTTTCGATTTGATCAACTAACTCCACAGAGCTCACATTATTTTCAGAGTCTTCATTCCTTTTAGCTTCAAGATATTCCTTATCCAGAATAGATATACGTTGACTTATAGTTAGCTCATCTTGCAATAAAATTTCAATTTCATCCACATGAAATAAATTACTTGGCTTAGTTGGCAACCCTTTTACAAATCCATTTCTTTCCTTAACTTTTCCTGAAAGTTCTTTAACCTCAGCATCCCACTGACTTATTATCTTATTGCTTTCAGAAATATAAAAATTTTTAAGCTCATTAATATCAAATACCTCCAACCCCAATAAATACTCAATCACCCTAGTCTTAACATCACGAATTCCAAAAAATGGAATGTTTGCAATATAGTCAGTCCATCCTCTTTTCTGCTCAACCGCATGTGCCGCAAAAATTGTTTGGATGTATAGCTTAGTTAAACTTCCTGATGTATTTGGCACTTGAGGTAAATTCAAATCCAAGAAATTTTCTAAAAAACTATGAAATCCACTCTCATTTATTGCTGCTCCTGCATCGTGTAAATATGTAGGTACAGCTACACCTAATCGTTCTTTTTCAGTAATATACTTAGAGTTATAAATTTCAACCAACTTTGAGTTTTTAATATTATCTTTGATTGCTCGTCTAAAAGTTTTAACTTCACCATATTTATTTTCGACCTCTAAGAACACTTCAGAAGATAGTACTTTTATAGTTTTCTGTTTATATTCAAAATTTGAAGTCAGGCAATATGATAAGAATCCCTCGCCCTTTCCGCCCAATATTTCCTCACAACCCAAAGCATATAAAATAGTATTAAATAATGTGCTTTTGCCACTAGAATTTTGCGCTCTGACTATTGTTAGATGACGACTAAAATTCTCTTCAAAACCAAATACTCCGTACTCAGTTACTATATTTATTTTTAATCCAGCAATATACATTATTACTTCCACCCTTTTGTGGCTGAATCAACAATTTTCTCAGTAATTGATTTTTTTACAACTTGTAAAAAAGTTTTTTCTTCCTCAAATAGAGTTTCATCCTCTAAGATTCTCACACAATACTCGACACCTTTATTAGTTAATTTAAAGGAATCAACATTTTCATCGATTAGTTTTTCTGCTATTGCATATCTTAATGCAATAGTTAAAGCTGGATCAAAACCCCACGCATAAACATCTAGTTTATTATTTTTTATACTTAAAATTACTTTATCCTTTCGAACACGCTCTTTAATCAACCAATTAAATAGTTGTAGTCGTGTAAGGCTAGATTTAAACCCTCTAGATGATAAATATAAAATTAGGAGAATTTGCCCTATTTTGTATATTGGCCTATGCTCGACAAATACAGGAGCTGGTCTTTGTATAAACTTCATTTTCTTATCATTCATAGTCAAACTCACAAATTGCAATCCATCTTGCAATCATTCGTCTAGCTACTTCTTCTGCAGAAGTTGAATCAAAATTTGGACTCAAATCTTTCTCTATTCGTTCCACTAACATATTTTTTAATTTATCTAGTAGCTCTTCTGCAGTACCAGTCCAAGTTATGTTTTTCTCAATTACAATATATTCAAATTCTCTAATCAATCTTACAAGTCTGTAGTGTAATGTTGGTGCGCTATTTTCTATTTCTCTTAGATAAGCGTCGCATGATAAAAAGCTTTGTGTTGTTATAGCATTTAATTTTATAACCTTTCTATTGATTATTTCTTGATCTTTAAATGATTCTAACCGCACTCTATTTTTTCTATCAATATTTTTTTCATATTGTTCATCTGGCTCTAAAGTAGCTATAGGCTCAAAGTCAGTAAAGACTAAGGCCTCACCAACAGCCTGTTGGTGTTCCCTGATGTCGCGTGCATAATTATCGGCATCATAAAGTACTATTTTAAAATCAGAACCTATTATTGATAAGCCCCAGCTCTTTACTTCTTCTTCTTTTTTTCGAGCATGCTTAATTAATTCATTTTTATCGAATTCAGGCGTAACAAATATCCATACAGATAATTTAGTTTCACCAAGTCTTGCCTTCAGCTCCTCTTCATAGGTCTTCAATTTATTTAAATCAGTTGTAATCTTATCCCTTTGCTTTTCATAAAGTTCATGCTTATCATAATGCGTACTTGGACAATAACACTGGAACCCTTTTCCAGTTCTATTTGTAAATCCTTCTAAACCAAAATCACCAGGTGAAGCAGGAATTTTTTGATACAACTCATCTTCATATCTTCTTTTAAATATAATTTGACATAGCTCCTCCCAACTAGTGCCATCGAATGCCCCGTACTTAGTCTTAAACATTAATTATCCTTTGCGGTATTCGTAAATTACTCATCTTTTTGACTTCATCTAATTTACACAAATAAAGTAACGTATTTATTTACGAAGACATCTTCTTAATCAATTACTATCTACTTCTATTTAGTCCAAGCATTCGACAAAGTCTCCGCCTGCTTCATCACCAACTCAATAGCTTCAGCTGCTTTATCAGGTGGATACTTCCAACGCTGCAAAGTACGACGTACTAATATTTTCAGCTGAGCACGCACACTATCCCGAACCTGCCAATCGACCGTCGTTGATTTCCGTAGCTTCTCTGTAATCTCTCGTGCGATCTGTTTCAGCGTATCGTCTCCAAGCTCTCTGACCGCACTTTCATTGTTTGCCAAAGCATCATAGAAAGCGATTTCATCTGGATTTAACCCAAGTGAAGCTTCACGCTGCATCTCTGCCTGAAATTCTTTTGCCATTTGAATGAGTTCTTCAATGACCTGAGAAGTTTCAATCGCTCGGTTATTGTATTTCCTCAAGGTTTCCTGCAAACGGTCAGAGAAGCGTTTTTCCTGTACCACATTGTTTCGTGTCTTTGCCTTAATGCCATCATTGAGTAACTTTTCCAACAGTTCAACTGCCAAGTTACGGTATGGCATCTGCCTTACATCTTCTAAGAACTCATCTGAAAGCAAGCCAATGTTGGGTTTATCCAAACCACAAATTGCAAAGACATCTGTTACGCCATCAGCAATGACAGCATTATCCAGAATCTGTTTTAGCGTACTGTCCTTTTCAGCTTGCGACAGTTTACGATCCACAGAGGTATGCTTGCTAATGACCGCTTTAATGGCTGAGTAAAAGGCAATTTCTTTGTGCAGGTTCTTCACTTCATCCAAGGTGCTGCATAAAGAGAAGGCTTTATTGATTGCTAAGACTAAATCAAGAAAACGCTTTTTACCATCCTTTAAGCTCAGCACATAGTTGGCTGCGGTGATAATCAGTCGGTGTGCCTGAGTTTCATAAGCACTTAAATCCATGCCTACCTGTTCATTGGTTTTGGCAAACATTCCCCGTATCGCATCCATCTTTTCAGCAAGAACCGCATAGGCTTCTTCTGCACGTAAAGTCGGCTCACCTTTACCTTTGGCATCGGTATAGGTTTTTAAGGCTTGCTTCAATTCATTAGCAATGCCGATATAGTCAACAACTAGTCCACCCTGCTTATCTTTAAAGACACGGTTCACACGTGCAATGGCCTGCATGAGGTTGTGCCCCTTCATCGGTTTGTCGATATACATGGTATGCGTGCATGGTGCATCAAAACCTGTAAGCCACATATCGCGCACGATCACTAACTGCAAAGGATCATTCACATCTTTAAAGCGTTTCTCAAGACGTTTTTTGACTTGCTTGTTATAAATGTGTGGCTGTAACAATGGTTTATCTGAAGCTGAACCTGTCATCACAATTTTGATTTTGCCTTTTTCAGGATCAGGGTCATGCCAATCTGGACGTAAGGCAATAATCTCATTGTAAAGGTGGACACAGATTTCGCGGCTCATGGTCACAATCATGCCTTTACCCGCCGTGGCTTCGGTACGGGCTTCAAAGTGTGCGACTAAATCCGCAGCAATCTGTTTCAGCCGTGGTGTGGCACCCACCAGCTTTTCTAGTCGGCTCCATTCGCTCTTAGTCTTTTCTCGGTTACCAACATCTTCTTCATCTTCCACCACCTCATCGACTTGATCAGATAACTCTTCAATCTCAGTCTGATTAATATCTAGCTTTGCCAAGCGTGATTCGTAGTAGATTGGGACGGTTGCACCATCATCGACGGCATCCTGAATATCATAGATGGAAACATAATCACCAAAGACAGCTCGGGTGTCTTTATCCTCACTCGAAATAGGGGTTCCAGTAAAGCCAATAAAAGCAGCATTCTTTAAAGCATCTCGCATGTGCTTGGCATAGCCAAACTTGTACGTGCCATCATTACCTAGTTTTGCTTTCAAACCATATTGGCTACGATGTGCTTCATCTGACATCACCACAATATTGTGGCGTCCATTCAGTAATGGATGCTCACTCTCACCTTCCAGTAATGCAAACTTTTGCACTGTGGTAAAGATGATGCCACCTGACTCACGTTCAGCTAAAAACTTTCTCAGCTCATCACGGTTATTGGCTTGAACTGGCGTTTGTTTTAATAAATCTTGAGCATTGCTAAAGGTTTCAAACAACTGTCCATCTAAGTCATTACGGTCAGTGACGATTAACAAGGTTGGATTGTGCATGGCAGGCTGCTGTAATAGCTTGCCTGCATAGCAACACATAGAGATACTTTTACCTGAGCCTTGGGTATGCCAAACAACGCCTGCTTTCTTATCCCCATTCGGATTGGCTGCCGCAATGGTCGCTTGTACGGCTTCTCTAACCGCATGGAATTGATGGTAGCCTGCAATTTTCTTAATGATCTTTTCGCCATCTGTTTCAAACAGCACAAAGAATCGAATGTAATCTAGGAACAATTCTCGGTCAAAGAAGCCTCGAATCACCGTTTCTAGTTCCCATTCTAAAGCGGGTTTATCATCTTCATTCTTGATGGTACGCCACGGTAAAAAGCGTTCCTGATTTGCTGTCAGTGAACCGACACGTGCTGTTACGCCATCACTTACAACTAAAGCTTCATTAAAGATAAATAGATCTGAAATTTCTTCTTTATAGGTTTGCAGCTGGTTAAAGGCATCCCAGATATCCGCGTTTTCATCGGTTGGGTTTTTTAGCTCCAACACCGCAAAGGGAATACCGTTAATAAAGCAGATGATGTCAGGGCGTCGCGGCTGCTTCACACCTAGAATGGTAAATTGATTGACCGCAACAAATCGGTTTTGATGCACATGGTTGAAATCCACCATGAAGGCATGGTCGTGTACCCAATCATCTTGCTTCTTATATGTGACAGGTACGCCCTCCAACAACATACGATGAAAAGCACGGTTATTGGTGACGAGATCCAAACTTTCAGGCTTGCTCAGTTTTTGCCAAACCTGTTCAAAACAGCTTGCAGGCAAATGTGGATTTAAGCGTTCAAAAGCCGCCTGTAAATCAGCTTCGATTAAAATCTGTTTATAGTCCTTGCGTAAAGGGTTACTGCTCTCGGGTGCAATATCGATACCATGAACGACTTCCCAGCCATTTTCAGAAAACCAGTCTAAGCATAGGTTTTCGAGTTGTGTTTCGTTCATGATTTCCCCCTTTCATTTAAATTTTAAACTCGGCTCGCTCATTACTATTTATCTAAAATTTATCTTTTACATCCAGCCTAACAAGGCTTTAGCTTTTTTGAAAAAAGCTAAAGCCTTTGCACCGAGTTAGCAAGTCGCTTCTCTTTTCCACAAACAGTTGTATAAAATCTCTGTTCAACTCCATACAGTAAAAACTTCATATCTTCTTCGGATGATATTTCAAATTTTTTAGCAGATTTATCAAAGTTTAGATTTTCACAATATTCTTGGACATAATCAAAAATTGTGTCTTTTTCATCATTACTCATAGCCGTAAATGTAGCTAAAGCCAAAGCTATACGTTTTCTATTTTGTTTACCAACTTTTTGGGCATCATAACCATTCGATACTTTTATAAAACCTAAATCAATAAATTGTTGCACCTCCTCTTGGGTAGCTTCTTTATATAGCATATCTATTCCCTTAAAAATACTAGAAATAGTAGCTAAATTTCTAAAGATTAATCTATCTTCTTTTTTAAAATATATAGCATCAGGCAATTGGTTAATAACAACTCTATCGATATTATCTTCAATAACGAGCTCATCGCCTAAAGCAAGAAATGTCTTAGTCACATAAGATGATGGTGTAATTTTTTGAAAAAAATATTCGCTATCTTGAACTGAACAGAGATAGATTATATCTTTATACTTAGATTTTGGGATACTGTTATATTCTGAAGAAATAAACTGTTTTTCTAAAAAATCTAGGAAAAATTTTCGCTTACTAAAATTATCAACTTTAAACCAACTATCCCCATCAAGAAGATGATCAGAGGAATATTCAACCAAACTTACTTCACTAATATCAAACTCATATATTTTTTTATCAGAAAGCAGTTTGTAGAAAAACGGCTTCTTTCTTCCTCTTACACGAGCTACTAATTGATTCATTTATTACCCCTTTCAATATAGGTATAACTATTAATTCTATATGCCACATCAATTTCAACATCTTCTGGAGTTTTATAATCACACCTTGTAATTAAAAATATAGATGCTCCATGTTTTGTTTTTACATTATAGAAGTTAAAACCGAATAACAAAAACAATGGATTAAAATACAAAGCCTGTGATAAAAATGTAAACACAAACAGTATAATATAAACACATATTAGTGTTTCCAAGTTGTTTACACTAAGTGCAACAAAGAAATATCCTAAATAGCTAGGTAAAAAAATATTATTTGCATATTCAATTTCTTTTATTGGATAGCTTTTATTGACTCCATTTTCATCTAAATCACATTTAAAACTATCCTTACCCAGCTTAGAGCATAATACAATACTAAAAAATGTCATCAAGATTGGCAAAACAGCATATAAAGCATATGAAAAATATTCAGACACTCCTTGGCACAATACATACTTTTCTTTAATCAAAAAAATGATCAGCAATAATGATGTTGAATTCAAAGTGAGCAATAATCTAAATATAATGTTCATTTTCACTCAACCTTATCTTTCAAAGAAGATACATTAATTTCACCCGATAATAATTTTGGCAACAATGTATCTCTAATAATTTTTAAAATCTGATTTTCTTTTTCTATAACATTTTTTTTAAAATAAAATTTTTCAACTTTTCTGGAGTATAGTCTTCTTAAAGTTATTGATGGTATAACAACCTGAAAACTCATAATTGCTTTTTTATCACCTCTAGGCATTTTTGATCCTTTAGATGAAGCCATCATTTGATCAAAAAAACTGTCTTGGTAAATTAAATTGTATAAATATTCCTCACAACCTTCTTCTAAGACCTCAAAATTTAAGACATCATTAGAATGCCCTCCCTCAGAAGAAGAAAACCAAATTTTCTTAAAGTAAGGCCGAATATTAGAAACTAAAATATTTCCTTTTTTGAAAGCAGGTACACTATTCACTTTTGGCAATGAACTCGCTTTTTCAATTCCCTTCTTTTCAGATAACATATTTTCTGTGGAGATATAATTTTCAAGAGTTAGGTCATTTAATGAAATCTTATTAGAGGTATATTTAGCAATATCTTTAAATTGCTGTAATTCCCACCCCTTGGGCACTTCCCCCAATTCACTCTCTACCAACTCATCAGGAAACAGTGCAGCAGTCGCTTGTAACTCTGCAAAATCATCTTCAGCCATTTGCTCAAGTTCAGTTCCGCTTTTACCGCTAATCGCACACATCGTAGCAAGCTCAGGATCGTTCCCTTCTTGTTTTGCTGCAATTTTGGCACGGACAGGGTCAAAGTCGATAAACCAGCTTTTAAATAGGGCTTGGGCGATAGATTCTAGGGTTTGATTGATTTTGTTGTTCTGTTCAATTTTCATTGAAAAATTAAAATATATTTCTCCAACCATTTTTTGATATTCCAAATCTTCAGGAATATCTAAATATAGATTCCCAAAATCCCCTTTTTTAAAATGTGGAATTAATGAACCAACATGCATATTTGAAATTTTTTGCTGTACATTGTCCGATCGTAATAAAGCAAATAAATATTTAGGATCTATTTTTGTTCTATCAGCACGTATTGAAACCATATCTTGAGCTATGCAAAAATCAACAGGATCTTTAACCCATGCGACACGTCCAGGTGAACCTTTGCAAACAAAAATGATATCTTCAGGTTTGGGATGTCCTCTAAACCAATTCTTATAGGTTTCCACATTTACATATCGGACTTTTTCAAAAACAGGATATAGACTTTTGTTATTAATACAATTTGTTGCTATTAAAGGTAGACCTTGGTCTGCTGTAGGACAGGTCTTCCCTCGATTATCAACAATATTCGATAATAATTCTTTAAAAGAATATTGCTTAAATTTCACTTACCACTACCCCCAAATTCTTCCTTAACCACCCAATAGCCACGTGTTCCACCCACACGCTCAAGCCAGCCTGCATCTTTTAAGTTATTCAAATGCTTTTTCACTGCTGACTCATTAATAGCAAGTTGCTCTGCCATAGCACGATAGGAAACTTTCGGATTTTGTTGAATCAAAACTAAAATCTCTTTTTGACGATCTGTCAGCATAGTTTCTTGGATTGAGCTACCTATTGAGCCACCTATTGAGCCACCTAATTGCTCAATCGAAGGACGGTAAAACTCCCAATCCACAAAATCACCTTGTGCTTTCAATTGAGGTTCGGCATTACCTGCCTGCAAACATAGATCTTTAATACGGGCAATCCCACTACCCCACTGCTCGATATAACCCAGCTCTTTAAACACACGCGCCAAAACACGGTTACGGATCTCAGAACGACCTTGAGCCAAATCTTCTTCAGTCAGACCATTGGGCAAGCCACCTGGCGATACGATATTCAGAATGTCATCATAAATGCCAACCTTAATATCACGCCCTGCATTGCTATAATCACGGTGCAGCACTGCATTCACCAAGGCTTCACGAATAGCAGGAATGGGGATTTCATAACTTTCTGTACGCTGTAACCCTAAAATTTCTGCCCGTAGATGCAGATGATTTTTGATGAATTGCTCAGTTTGCTTCAACTGGCTAAACAAGTCGCCACGGTATTCTTTTTTATCCAAAAACACCGTCATGGTCGTGCCTTTAAAGCGGCTACATTTAATCTCAACCTGCTCATAAAGCCCCAACAAAATGAGTAACCCATGACTTGGGTAATCCTGTCCATTCTGCTGAATGATCAATTTGAGATTACGCATTTTCTGCAAAGAGAGCTCTTTACCCACCTCAGCAAAGGCTTGCTGTAAAGGCTGTAAATCGATGTTATCTAAACTGTATTGCGGATTCGGCTGCTCATCAAAAGTCTGGTTCAGACGCTGCAATTCGAGTTGCTGGATATACTCAGGCGATGCTACACGATTACTTGCACCCAAACGGATATAGGTTCCCTGTGCCTTGCCTTGTGGTTTGAGATAATAAGGCAATAACGAACCACGGCTGACTTCAATCACCAGCAACTCTATGCCTTGGATATTCTCGATATAGATATACGGCAGAATGTTTGGCATACACAATTCATTGATCATCGAAGTGATCTGATCTTGCAGCTCAAAAATATCATCTTGAATACCTACGAGTTGGCGATCATCACTCACCCCCACCACCAATTTACCACCACTGGTATTGGCAAAAGCAATCAGGGTCTTTGCGACCTGTTGCCCTTTCGGTAACTGCTCTTTAAATTCAAGGGTTTGACTTTCACCCTTCTGAATTTCTTGCAATAAAGGATGATCAGAACTCATAGCCCAAGCCCTTTAGGTTCTTTTTAATCTCACTTTCCAACACAGCACTTTCAGCAAATTGTTCTTTGAGCTGAGCAGTCAAACGCAGCATTTTCTCAGCGAATGGCTCGCCATCATCTTCCTGCTCGACTGCACCCACATAACGTCCTGGAGTCAATACATAGTCGTGCTTTTGTATATCTTTTAACTCAGCAGAGAAGCAGAAACCTTTCTCATCTTGATACGCTTCGCCTTCAAAATTTTCGCCTTGTTGCCAAGCATGTAAAGCATTGGTGATTTTAGCAATATCTGCATCGGTAAAGTCACGCAGTACGCGATCTCTCATATAGCCCAAATTACGGGCATCGATGAACAGAGTCTTGCCTTCACGGTTGGCTTTCTTTTTATCCAAGGATAAGCCGTTCTTTTTATCTTTGGTCAAGAACCAAATACAAGCTGGAATTTGCGTGTTGGTAAACAGTTGTCCCGGTAACGCGACAATACATTCCACCAGATCGGCTTCGATCAAGTTTTTACGAATCTCGCCTTCATTGTTGGTATTGGAACTCATCGAACCATTGGCAAGTAAAAGTGCCATACTGCCTGTTGGTGACAGATGGTGCAGCATGTGCTGCATCCAAGCAAAGTTGGCATTACCTTGTGGCGGTATACCATATTTCCAGCGCACATCACTTTCTAGAGAAGCATGCCACCAATCCTTGATGTTAAAAGGCGGATTGGCCATGACAAAGTCAGCACGCAAGTCTGGATGCTGATCCTCTAAAAAGCTGTCTGCATTCTTTTTACCAAAATTAAAATCAATCCCACGAATCGCCATGTTCATGGCGGCCAGTTTCCATGTGGTCGGGTTGCTTTCCTGCCCATAAATAGAAATATGCTTTTTCTGTTCGGAGGCTTTGTAATGCTTTTCCTGAGCATGTTGTTCAATAAACTTTTCACTGGATACAAAAAATCCGCCTGAACCCATTGCAGGGTCATACACACGACCTTTATAAGGCTGCAACATTTCAACAATTAAGGTGACGATACTTTTAGGCGTGTAGTACTGCCCACCTTGCTTCCCTTCAGCCAAGGCAAACTGTCCCAAAAAGTATTCGTAGACGTGCCCAAGGATATCTTTACTGTGCAGACTGAGTTGCTCACCGTTATATTCTGGATTAGTAAAACTAGTGTCAGAAAAAGTATTGATCAGATCAAGTAACTTGTCATTGTCCAGCTGGTACTGTCCAATACGATTCAGAATGCCCTTAAGTTTTGGATTGGCTTTTTCAATTTCATCAAAGGCATTGTCAATCAGCCAGGATACAGAGCGTAGTTTGACATCTTGCCCTTGTTCATCCTGCCAGATGATAGAACCAATCGCTTGTGCTGCTGCATTACGGATACTTAACCAACGTGCTGCTTTTGGCACCCAAAATACGTTTTTTTCTTGGTAGTAATCCAGTATTTCTAGTTCATCAGCAATAGCCTGTTGGTATTCTTCTTCGCTGTCGTACTGATCACGCGGCATGTAATAGATGTTGTGGTCGTCTTTTTGTGCAAACAATTCTTTGAGTTCAGATTGCCGTTCATCAAAAGCATCTGATACGTACTTTAAGAAAATCAGCCCTAAAACAATATGCTTATAGTTAGCAGCATCCAGACTACTGCGTAATTTATCGGCGGCTTTCCAAAGCTTGTCATCTAAGTCATTTAGAAATTTTTGTTCCAATGAATGCATTTTATTTCCTCAATCCAAGATCAACCGCTTTGGTTTTATACTTAATGTTAAACAATGTTGCTAAGTTAGCATATCTGCGACCTATTAAAAGTCATGCACTTACCAAAAAAAATAGAGATTAATTAAGGCTTGTCATTTTAACGGGATAACTTTAGCTAAAATAGTCCTTTAACAACTGCTACGTCTTATAATGTCGTAAAAAAAAAGAGCAACCTAGAAAGTTGCTCTTTTCCAACCAATCGATTAATTGACGGGTCTTACTGATCGCTGCAACCCTTGCTGAATACCCTGCACAAACCCTTCAGGCGAAGCTTGTTGCTCCACCGTACGGTTTTGTTCTTGTTCAGGGTAGTATTCCTCCAGCACCTCTAACCCTTCCTCTATATCCGTTTCAAACCGTGCATTGGCAAAACCCTTCCTTGCGGTAAAGTCTAATGATTCTATGAATACACCTAACTTTTTCAACTAACTACAAATGTGTTGCACTTGGGATTTGAATCTGCGACTTTAAAAAATATTCATCTTAAATTTTATACTTATTTTACGCAAAATTTACGATAATTTTATTATATATCAATAAATTAAACCATAACATACATTACTTCAATGACTACTAATTTAAAGTGTTATGAAAAAATTATACCATCTACTTTTTAGCCTTATACCGCTCTATTCAAGTTATGCTTTTGCTACTGGAGATGAAAGCTCTCCCGCTTTAAGCTTTTCAGGTAATGTATCATTGGCCAGCGACTACCGCTGGCGCGGCCAAACGCAAACCCAGAATGATCCGGCCTTGCAGGGAAACTTTGTTTTAAGCCATGCTTCAGGATTTTATCTTGCTGCATTTGCATCGAATGTTGATTTTGATGACGAAGTAAATTTAGAACTGGATCCCCAGATCGGCTATACAGCGCCAATCGCGCTAGGTTCAATCCATCCTGCAGTTGATCTAGGCATGCTGCGCTACAATTACATCGGCAACAGCGATTTAAATTATAATGAATACTATTTCAAAATGATCTTTAATGCGTTGCTGCATCAGAACGATAGCTTTACACCAAGCATAAGCTATACCTATAACTATGGCGGCAAAGCTACCAGTGACAGTATAGGTAAAGATATCTCAAATTGGTATTTTAATGTCTTATATGCTACACCGATTGCTCAAACTAATTTTGGCACAAATGTTAGCTTAGGTTATTCCAAAGCAAATCAGGACATTTATGGTTCTGAAGCAAAAGACCATTTTTTTGATTGGAAAATTGGTGCAACTTACCGCTATAAGCCAATGGGAATAAATGCAGAATTAGCAGCGGTTGGTAGTAATTTAAAAACCAAAGACTTTACAAGTCAAAATAAAAAAGGGGTAAAAACTGAAGCAGTATTCACCCTGACTAAATCTTTTTAAAAGTTAAATGCCAATAGTATCAGCAATTCTATTGGCATAATTATTTTACTTGAGTGATTTCAATATATGATCTATCTCACTTCGATTAAAACCTCTTTCTTTAAAAATAGTATGAATTATTTTTTTCATACTTTTTGACGCATACTGGTATTTCTTTACTAAAATGTCAGAATCAATTTCCTGTAAACTATACTTCAAATACAATTCTTCATTGAGCTTCTGATTTCTAGCATCATGTTCATTATTTATCGTGTTATACATTTTTAAGCAGTTAAATATCCCAATGTTGTTCGATCAAAGTAATTTGGCTGTACATATACTGATGCTCAGCACGTTTAACTGCACACCATAATTCCATAAATCTTTTGCCGAGATATTTTTGCAAAACAGTATTCCGGTGAAAAAATGTTAAAGCATCCAGCTGATTCGTACTTAAAAAGTGCGGCTGATGTTTATTTTTTATCTGAGTGGCTTGCTGTGGAATTTCCAGATTCTGTGTCAACCCATGCAGTGTGCCGATCAAAATCAGGGCTGCAGTTAAATAAGGATTGCAATCCGCACCTGCAACACGATATTCCAAGCGTTGATTTTCATTGTCCGAACATGGTATGCGAATGGCCACATTGCGGTTATTCACGCCCCAATTAGCTTCTAAGGGCACATGGTTTCCAGCTTTAAACCGGCGGAATGAGTTTACATTCGGGGCAAGCACGGCCATGGACGGCGGCAGCAAGACTATCAGCCCGCTGATCGCCTTTAATAATTGCCGTGACGGTAAAGGATTCTGCTTCATGCTGAAAATATTCTGCTGGTCTTGATTTAACAAACTCATGTGAAAGTGCATGCCGCTGCCCGCTTTATTCAGATCAGGCTTAGCCAAAAAGCTTGCATGTAACCCATGTTCTACAGCGACTTGCTTAATGGTGCGCTTTAGCATCATGATCTGATCGCATAGCTTCAAAATATCACCGCTATGCTGAATATTAATTTCGTATTGCCCGGAAGATGATTCCGAGACTAAGCCTGTAATCTGAATCCCCTGCAAAAGGGCAATCCGTTCAATTTCATCCAGAACGTCTTGATATTTATCTTGCGCATTCACATCAAAACATTGATTTAAATAAATCTGATTGGAGCCAGATTTTTCATTGCTGTCAAATAAATAAAACTCCAATTCTACGGCCATGCAAGGATAAAAGTTTTGATCATGCAGCGCTCTTAAACTTTTTTTTAAAATATTGCGCGGTTCAACTTCGCAATCTTGATGATTGTCATCTTTCATGGTTAGGAATAACTGTGCCTTGGACTCTGGATTTAAAGCGCAGGGCTGCAGGCTTCCCAATATAGGTTTACATAAATAATCCGGCTCACCGATCGATTTTCCTAAACCCGATTCTTCAATCACTTCTCCATCAAGACTCATGGCATAAATAGACATTGGGAAATAACAGCCTTGTGCAATATTTTTTAGACCGACAATATCTATGCGCTTGCCGCGGACATGACCATTCAGATCGTGCAGGCAAATCTCAACATGACGGGTATTGGGATAGCGCTGCAAATAGTTTTCGATTTCTTCTGAAAATAGAATATCTTCAATATCGCAGCATTGACGCGCAGATGGCATGGATTCAGGGACCGCTTCTTCGTCAGCTATATTATGTCTAGCCATGAGTAAATTACTCATTATTTTGTCCTGTTAAATATTAACAATGATCAAAATAAAACAAGTTCTACCGAATGTAACGTAAATAAACCGTAAAAAAGCACCCAACTAATATGATTATTTTTTAAACTATTAAAACCACGAAAAAGCTAATTTAAAATAAGTTAAAACATAAAAATAACAATAGACTCATGTAAAATAAATGGCATATTTAATATTAATAAATCTTCAAAAATCGCAAACCCACTCCCGGTTCAGTAATAATATATTTAGGCTGCACAGCATTATCATTTAACTTCACTCTTAATTTAGCTACCAGAATCCTTAAATAATGCGTATCTTCTTGGTGCGTTGGCCCCCACAGCTCTTTCAGTATTTGCGGCTGGGTAATCAATTGGCCTTTATTTTTCGCCAATAAATTCAGCAGCTGATATTCTTTGCGCGTTAAGGAGAGCAATTGTTGATTTAAAAAAACCTGCCGTTTGGAAAAATCGATTTTTAATACGCCATCATCAAAAATTGTCGTATAAACAGTACTATGCTGATGCTGCCTAAGCAGTACACGAATGCGCGCCATCAGCTCCTGAACACTAAACGGCTTGGTCACATAATCATTTGCGCCAGCATCCAGAAGCTTCACTTTTTCTTCTTCATTTGCCCGCACAGACAGCACTATCACTGGAACGTGCGACCATGTGCGAAGCTCAGACAAAACCTCATAACCATCCAAATCTGGCAAACCCAAATCGAGGATCACTAAATCCGCACCTTGCAAAGCTAGGAGTTCCAAGCCCTTTTGGCCATTTTCAGCCAAAAGCGTTTTATAGCCTTGCGCTCTGAGTGCTATATCCAAGAATTTTCGAATCTGATTTTCGTCATCAATAATCAAGACATTGGTCATGGAGCTGGCTGATTCATTCTGTTCTGGCATTTTCCCACCTAAAAGCTGCTAGATGCTTTAAGTAATTTGCTGAATAGGAAGCTGTATGCGGATACATGTTCCTTGATTGTTCTTGCCTGATGATGCCATGATTTTCCCCATATGCGCACCCACAATCGCTTTCACAATCGTCAAGCCCAATCCTGTACCATATTGCCCGCGGTCACCGCGCTGCATGGTATAAAACATGTCAAAAATGCGTTCCCGCTCACCTTCCGGGATACCCTGCCCCTTATCAGTTATGGCAATTTCGATCTCATTTTCATTCACCTGCTGCACCTCAATCATCACAGCTTTATTCTCTGGTGAAAATTTTGCGGCATTTTCCAGCACATTAAAAATGGCCTGTTCAATCAAGGCGGCATGTACAAATAAACTCAAAGATTCTTGAGGCGCACGCACTTCAACCAATGCATCTGGCATATAACGGTTTAAACGGCGCACTGCTGAACCGATCAGTTCATCAACTCCAATCCAGTCCCGCTTCAAGCTTAAGCCTTCATGGCCTAAACGGGTCATATCCAGTAGGTTTTGAATATAGCGGTCTAAACGCTCCCCCTCTAAATGAATCGCTTCCAGCAAGCTGTCCTGATCATTTTCATTCATGGAATGGCGGTAAGTGCTCAAAGTATCCGCTGCTCCAATCATCGACGCCAAAGGCGAGCGTAAATCGTGCGATACGGATGATAATAATGCCGAGCGCAATTTTTCCGTTTCAGAATTCACATTGGCTATTTCCAAAGCCTTGGTCAGCTGGGTGCGGAAAATCGCCTGCGCAAGATACTCTACCATGAGTTCAGCGAGCTGTTTTTGCTCCGTATTGATTACTGCTTGCACATCTTTAAGTTTCAACCCCACCACGCCTAAGCATTGCTTGGAAGCCAATAAGGGCAAAAACCACCACTCATTTTCCGTCAAGGTTTGGGTAAAGCGACCGGACGGTTGATGGTTTTTGAATGTCCAATCGGCTGAAATTTTTTCTTTATTACTCATGATAGTGGATGATGCTTGAGTTGCTGCAGTATCTGGGAAATACAGCCAGACATCTGCATTGAGATTTTTACTCAGGCTATGTTCAGCAATCTCCTTGATTTGTGCCAAATCTAATGCTGTGGACAGCTTCTGCCCTAAATCCTGCATAATGCTGTTATAACTGTTCGCCGTTTTGAGTGCAGTCACCTGCTCTTTCAAACGTGACGCTAATCGGCTCGAAATTAAAGCCGCGCCCAAAAATGCAATCACGGTGACAATCCCCTGATGTGCAGAAATTTGAAATGTAAATTGCGGGGAAATAAAGAAAAAATTATAAGCTAGAAAGAATAGGATGGCTGAAAAAGCTGCAGCCAGCATCCGTGTTTTTGATGCCACAAAAACCACAGCGGTGATAAAAATCACCGAAAGATCTTCAATCCCTAAATACTTTTCCCCTAAGCTTGCAATCACAATGCTGATGACCGTGGTGGCTAGTACGTACTGTATTTCTCTTAGCGACAAGAATGCCCTTTGAGTGAAAAAGGACAGATGCTTATTCTCTGCAATAATCGGCACAATACTGAGTTCAAAACTGGGCCGGTATTGCAACAACTGATCAATCAAATTGAGCCTTAAATTCAGAGAAAACTTTTGCGGAGCCGCTTGCGCTAAAACTAAGGTTGAAATGCCGCGGTCCATCACATAATCAAATAAAGTTTTAGCATGTTGCTGGCCGTGAAGGACTTCTGTCATTCCGCCCATTTGACGCGTTAAGTTTAAAGCCCGTTCTATTTCACGGCTTTGCGAGTTTTCCTGTTTATTCATGATTTGCGTATCATGAGAAAAAGCAACAACCGTCCAGTTTGCCACACGATGCTCGGCAATACGACATCCAGTCCGAACTAAAGCTTCAGAATGCCCTTTACCATCAATCATAATTAAGACATGATTTTTTAAGGGGATTTGAGCAAGCCCTTGAATGGCGAAATTTTCGCGTACATCATTATCAACATAATTGGCAACGGTTTGCATTGCCAGTTCACGCAGTGCCGTTAAGTTGGAGCTGTTGAAAAATCGCTGTAAGGCCTGTTCCGCCTGCTCAGGCACATAAACCTTCCCTTGGTTTAAGCGCTCCAACAGCTCATTCACAGGCAAATCAATTAAGCGGATATCTCTAATCCGTTCGAACACCCGGTCTGGCACGGTTTCAGTGACACGAATCCCAGTGATTTGATATACCACATCATTCAAACTTTCCAAATGCTGAATGTTCATGGTGGTAAAAACATCAATACCAGCATCTAATAATTCATTGATGTCTTGCCAGCGTTTTTCATGACGGCTGCCGGGCATATTAGTGTGGGCAAATTCATCCACCAAAACAATACTGGGCTTTTTATCCAAAACGGCATCTAGATTCATTTCCTCCAGATGCTGCCCTTGATATTCAATAGCCTTGCGCGGAATTATATCTAAACCAGAAATTAAATTTTCAGTTTCTCTACGGCCATGCGTTTCTACATAGCCAATGACGATATTAATACCCTGCAGCGCCAGTTCATGCGCACGAACCAGCATGGCAAAGGTCTTTCCCACGCCCGGAGCTGCGCCTAAAAAAATCGTCAGCCGCCCAGACTGATAACGCTGTGTATGTTGCAGCAAAACATCGGCTTTATTGGTTCGTGGATCAGTCATAGAAGTAATCTTTATTTATTGCTTTAAAAGATGTTTTTAAATTCATTTAAATGCGTCTAAAGTCAGCTTGGCTATTGCTGGGCAATATGGATGCCACCGTTGGGCGGAGGTATAGAACATCCCCTCGCCCAACAATCGTATATAACTTAATTCAGATTATTCAATAGCTTTCAATCACTATATTTTAATCATCAAGCCATTCATATCACTTCCCGCCCCGATCCAAAGCCAAATTCAATTCAAGCACATTGACACGTGCCTGCCCTAAAATCCCAAAAATCGGCTGAACCGTATGCGACTGAATCAGTTTTTCGACATTCTGTTCAGGCATATGCCGTGCATGGGCAATCCGCTTCACTTGAATCATGGCTGATTGCACGCTAATTTCAGGGTCGATGCCGCTGCCTGAAGCGGTGACCAGATCCGCAGGAATTTTAGATTTTTCAATCTGTTCCTTCGCTGCGATTCGATTCAGCCGTTCCTCTATGGCTTTCTGCAGTTCAGGATTGGTTCTCGCCATGTTGCTTCCGGCCATCGCCATAGGATCATAATTTGCGGCAGATGGACGCGGATGGAAATATTGAACTTGGACAAAAGGCTGTGCCACTAAGCGTGAACCGATCACTTGATTATTTTCGACAATCAAGCTGCCGTTGGCTTGTTTTGGAAAGAGCATTTGTCCTAAGCTGGTTGCAGCAGCACTATATACAAAGCCGCATAAGCCTAGAGCAATGATGGTCATTCCAAACGAAGCGCGCAGTTTCTCACCCCATGATGAGTCTGCCAATTGATGATTTTGCATATTCACTTTGTCATCCTCAAAAAATTTATAGGGCCAAGATTGGACTGATCAGCAGATCAATCGCTTTAATGGCAATAAACGGTAGCAGCACCCCGCCCACACCATAAATCAGCATGTTGCGGCGCAATAATTGGGTAGATGTCGAAGGTTTGAATTTCACACCGCGCAGTGCAATTGGAATCAGCAGAGGAATAATGATCGCATTAAAGATCAGCGCAGACAGGATGGCACTTTCAGAACTGCCTAGTTGCATGACATTTAACACATGCATTTGCGGAATTGCCGCGACGAATAATGCCGGCAAAATTGCAAAATACTTTGATACGTCATTCGCCAAGGAAAAGGTGGTTAATGCACCGCGAGTAATCAGCTGCTGTTTGCCTATTTCAACCACAGATAGCAATTTGGTTGGATCAGAATCTAAGTCCACCATATTGCCTGCTTCTTTGGCTGCTTGCGTTCCCGAGTTCATGGCTAAGCCAATATCTGCTTGGGCCAACGCCGGTGCATCATTAGTACCGTCACCGACCATCGCTACCAAATGTCCTTTGTTTTGCTCGGTTCGAATGCATGTGAGTTTATCTTCTGGTTTCGCTTCAGCGATATAATCATCCACACCAGCCTCTGCTGCGATGGCCGCTGCTGTGAGCGGATTATCTCCGGTCACCATCACAGTTTTAATGCCCATTTCACGTAAGCGCGCAAATTTTTCTTTAATGCCTTGCTTAATCACGTCTGATAGTTCAATGACACCCAACAAATTCTGGTCTTTAGCCACGACCAGCGGCGTTGCCCCTTTTGAAGCTATTTGTTCTACGCGCGCTTTCAATTCGGCATGATTTTCAAGGTTTTGCGAAGCGAATTTAAGAATGGCATCCATAGCGCCTTTACGCGCTTGATGACCATCCGCCAAGTTAAGGCCTGAAATGCGTGTGGACGCATTAAAAGCGATAAATTCAGCCTGTTCAGGCTCGGCCACTCTTTCACCTTGCTCTTTGGCCAAAGCAACCACCGATTTACCTTCTGGCGTTGGATCGGCCAAAGAAGTCAGTACCGCCGCTTGGCGAAGTTCAGACTCCGTCACTCCTGTTAAGGGATAAAAAGCAGTCGCCTGACGGTCACCGTAAGTAATAGTTCCGGTTTTATCGAGTAGTAAAACATCTATATCGCCTGCAACTTCAACCGCCTTGCCTGATTTGGCAATCACATTGGCTTTGAGCGCTCTGTTCATCCCTGCAATTCCAATAGCTGGCAATAAACCGCCGATGGTGGTTGGAATTAAGCAAACCAATAGCGCCACCAATAAAATCGGGCTGATTTCAATATGCAGGAAATGTCCAATCAACGGCAGGCTGACCACGACGATGATAAAAGTCACAGTCATCACGGTCAGTAAAATACCTAAAGCTATTTCATTCGGTGTTTTTTGACGGTTTGAGCCTTCGACCAAAGCAATCATTCGATCAAGGAAACTATTTCCCGCCTCTGCCGTCACTTGAACGATGATCCGGTCGGTTAAGACTTTGGTTCCCCCAATCACCCCTGATTTATCCGTGCCCGCTTCACGCAGTACCGGCGCAGATTCACCTGTTACAGCAGCTTCATTGATCGTAGCAAAGCCTTGAATGATCTCACCATCTGCGGGAATGAACTCCCCTGCACGCACTTCAATCAAGTCATGCATTTTCAATTCAGCCGCTGAAATCTGCACCCCATCCATATCATCTTTAGAATGGATCCGGCGCGCCGTCAAATTTTGACGCGCTTGACGCAGGGATGACGCCTGCCCGCGGCCTTTAGCTTCGGCAAGGGCTTCAGCATAATTGGCAAAGAGAACAGTCACAAATAAAATCAATGTCACCAATAAGCCAAAAACCAGACTGGCTTGCCCCAAAATTGTACTAACCAGTGTAATCAGCGTCCCAAGCCAAACGATGGCCATCACCGGATTTTTAATCACATGCTGCGGTAGCAGTTTAATAAAGGCATTTTTCCATGATTCAGCTTGAAATAAGGTTGAAGCGATAGTGTTTTGCTGTGTTTGAACAGTTTGTTTTGAATGATTCATTGTACTCACCCTTAACCTTGAACCAATAACAGATGATCAGCAATTGGCCCCAAGACCAGGACTGGCATAAATTGCAATAAGGTCAACATCACCACAATGGCGATTAAAGTCAGTGCGAATGTTGGCGTTTCGACTTTTAAACTGCCGCTGCTTTCAGGTGCTTGGCGTTTGGCAGCTAAACGTGTAGCGATGATTAAAGGAATAATTAATGTCGGGAAACGGCCGAGCAATAAAGCAATACCGCATGTGACATTCCACCACACGGTATTATCTGATAGCCCTTCAAAGCCTGAGCCATTGTTGGCAAATGCAGACACATATTCGTACAGCACTTGAGAAATGCCGTGGTATTGCGGATTACTGTTGCCCGTCAATTCAGGAAAAAATACAGTTATTGCGGTTAAACCAAGAATGACGATGGGTTGGATCAAAATCACAACAGCGAGCAGCTTGATTTCACCGGCTTCAATTTTGCGGCCAAACAATTCTGGGGTGCGGCCGGTCATTAAGCCTGCAATAAAGACTGCTAAAAACAGATAAATAATGAATTGCTGTAAACCACAGCCAATCCCGCCCCAAATGGCATTGATCAGCATATTGGACAATTGCACCATACCTGTGAGCGGTGCAGATGAATCATGCATCATATCCACTGAGCCGTTATTGACTTGGGTGGTGACCGCTGACCACAAAGCAGATGATGCCTCGCCAAAACGCACTTCTTTACCTTCCATGGCGGAAAGCAATGTCGAAGTCGATGAAAGGCTTTCTGACCAGATAGCGCTAGTCGCAGAAATGATCGACATCAGCAGCATTGAAGCAAAGACCAAGCCTGCGAATTTGGCGCGTTTGGTGAAAAAGCCCAGCATAAAAATCACCGAAACAGGGATCAGTAAAATCGCAAGCATTTCCAGAAAGTTTGACAATGGTGTAGGATTTTCCAAAGGTACACTGCTGTTCGGACCATACCAGCCACCACCATTACTGCCCAATTGCTTAATTGCTACCATGGGCGCAACAGGGCCTAAAGGTATTTTTTGCGTTGTTAATTCGCTGCTTTGGTCGATGACTTGAACTTCTGGGCCGCCTTGAAAAGTCGATGGTACGCCTTGGCTAGTGAGCAATAATGACCAAACCATGCATAAAGGAATCAGAAAGCGGAACGTCGGACGAATCACATCGGCCCAATAGTTGCCGATATTAATTTGTTGCACTTTATGCTTAAAGCTGGTCTGTTGATCGGTTTCAGAAAGTGCATTGGATTGTTTGTAGAACAGTGCTCGAACTGTAGCCACCACCATCGCCAGGCCCATCATCGGCGTGATGATCTGCAAGCCGACAATGCCGACCATTTGCGATAAATATGACAGTTGCGCCTGTCCTGAATAGTGCTGCTGGTTGGTATTGGTCAGAAACGAAATCATGGTATGCAGCGCCAAATCCCATGACATATTCGGTGCATGGTTTGGGTTCAACGGCAGGCTGGCTTGAACCATAAATAGAGTCCAAGTCACCAAACCGATCACTGCACAGCTCATGATAAAATTGAATGAATAGGTTTTGACATTCATCCCCCGTTTGGGATTGATTCCTAAAACCGCGTAAATGGGCTTTTCAATCCAATTGAATAGAGGATCAATTTTCATATCGCGGTTGTGCATAATTGCTGCGAGGTATTTACCCAAGGGATAAGCCAGAACAAAGACGATGGCTAAAAGCAAAGCAAACTCTAACATGGCATTTCACTCCTATGTTTCAGAGCTGAAATCTGCTTAAAGAAGTTGAAATAAGATATATTTTGATTGTTTTGTACAACGCAATTTTTTTGATGCTGTACCTGCTGATGCGCGTGAATGACCGCACTCATGTTTTTCATCCTAAGTATTGGGATATTCCACTATCTAGTATGAAAAATAAAACCGTAAAGTCTCTATCCATAACTTTGGATGCCGCGTAAAGAAAGCGTAAAAATTTGGCTCAGTGAATTTATAAATGCAGAAAAATATCTTAAAAGTGATGGCTATTATTATTCTGTGACTCACTTTATTTATGGATATAATTTCAGTACTTAAAGCCTTATTTTTAGGTTTTATAGAAGGTTTAACGGAGTTTTTACCCATTTCCAGTACTGGTCATTTAATTTTATTTGGCCATTTAATTGATTTTCATTCAGACTCAGGCCGTGTCTTTGAAGTTGTCATTCAACTGGGCG
This sequence comes from Acinetobacter sp. SWAC5, assembly GCF_003419885.1. NCBI lineage: Bacteria > Pseudomonadati > Pseudomonadota > Gammaproteobacteria > Moraxellales > Moraxellaceae > Acinetobacter > Acinetobacter sp. SWAC5. The sequence goes on along the minus strand of NZ_QUWR01000008.1, from coordinate 25,824 downwards.
CAATCTTAGCCGTTTGTTGGCTCTACCGTAAAAAAATTATTAATCTACTACATGGTTTTATATCAGGTGATTACCATGCGAGACGTTTTGCGATAAATGTCTTCATTGCATTTATTCCTGCAGTAGTGATCGGAGTTATAGCTGTTGATTTTATTAAACAAGTTTTATTCAGTCCTTCGGTTGTTGCATCTGCACTGATTATTGGTGCACTGTTAATTTTTGCTGTAGAAGCTAAAAATTTTAAAGTCCAAACCATTGAGGCAACCAATATTGGATTCAAACAGGCCATTGTTATTGGTTTGGTTCAATGTCTTGCGATGATTCCGGGGACTTCACGGTCTGGTGCAACCATTATTGGGGGGATGTTGGCGGGTTTATCACGTAAAGCAGCTACTGAATTTTCTTTTTTCCTTGCCATACCAACAATGCTTGGTGCCGCTACTTATGACATATTTCGCAACGTTGATGTTTTAACTTCAGAAAATTTATTGAATATTTCCGTAGGCTTTGTAACCGCATTCATCGCAGCTTTGCTTGTGGTAAAAGCCATGGTTAAATTTGTAGAAAAACATACTTTAAAAGTTTTTGCTTGGTATCGTTTGGTATTAGGTTCAATCATCTTATTTATTTTTTAATACAAGCAAAAAAATAAATAAATTAAAGAGAACTCGCTGTTCTCTTTAAGTTTTTTTAATTTACAACCCGTACATTCTGCTGCAAGCTTTTCTGAATCTCTTGTACAACACCCTCTCCCTGATGGAACTTAGGCCCTGATTTAGATCCCTTTTTGGTTCTAGTTTGCAGGGGTTCAGATTCAATAAGTTCATCTATATCAAACTCCTTAACTACCTCCAAGCCTTCCTCCATGTCTACGTCCATCCTTCCATTCCCAAAACCCTTCCTTGCCGTAAAGTCCAAAGCCTCCTGATAAAACCCAGCCTGCTTACTCTGCTCATCCATTTGCTTCGCTTGCATAATGGCTTCATTCAAGCTAATCCCCTCCCTTAAAGTTAAATCCACGTAATACACTGGTTGACGATAACTCTGTGTCGTACTCTTGCCCCGCAATATCAACTGCAATGGGAGGCAAGACAACAAACCATTTGATGCCGCATGGTAATAACTCAGCCGTGCAGCCAAAGTTCGAATGCTGTTAAAACCCGTGGTTCTAAAGATAAAAGTTCCAAATTCATCCGATTCATCCAAGTTCACATGCAAACGCCCGTAGGGCTTGCAGCTCCCTCCTTGAGCCAATGGACATAAATCAGGGGATGGACAGGGATGTTGCTCCACGCCTTGATTGGTTAAACGTTGGCAGGTTTCTCCATTACCGACACAGACGGGACGACCGGTCTGTCGGTCAAATAAGGTGTATTCAGCGCGTAAGTTCAGATCAGGATCATTGAAGATCATTCTGACGGGGATTGAGCGTAGCTTTTGATTCGGAGCATTCGCTCGGAGCTGTTCATCCAGTGGATGCTTCACCCAGCCTTCTTTGCTTTGAATCTGGGAAGTAATGGTGAACTGATCATCTTTTTCAGGCAATCGCTTGCCATTCTTTTCGATCATCCGACCGATACTGATCCGTCCCAGGATTGGTGGAGTAATTGCTAAACCTTTAATCATATTGATATTCCTTAATGTATTACCTTACAAATTTGGGTCTATCTATGTAGGTCGGAACAAGGACCAAATAAGTTACCCAAAGAATGTAGAGCCAGATAAAGTGCTACAGAGATCGCGACCGATTTGCTCTCTACCGAAGGGTAGAGAGCGGGGAGCGATTTTTGTGAATTTTTGATTTGGTGCTGTAGATAGGGCTTAGTCGGTATAGATGTTAAATCGACGACTGCCCTGCTTTTGAAGTGGATAAAGCTCGATGAGTTCAGGCTGGTGCTGAAGCAATGCCTTGGTATTGAGGCTGATAGAATCCTTGGCTTTCTTCCAAACTACCGAGCCATTTGCAAAGACAGCCCTTTCCTTGTCTTGCATCATCATCTGAATTTCATGTTTAAGTTGGTCAAAGCGTTCCTGCTGATGCTGAATCTCTTCCTTCATTTTGATGAGCTGATCAAACATCAAATTGGCATTTTCATTTTGCGAAAGATCCTCTACGGTTAAAGGTACATGCGCTGGATAGAGTTGCTGAATCGCTTTGGCTGCGGATTCACTTGCATCCACGGATGGTGGTGTATCCTTTTCCACGCATTCCCAGAAATATCGTTCTGCTTGAACAATATGTTCAATCACGGATTCTGATCGTGTCACTTTGAAGATCTTGGTTTCATGCCCACAGATCAAGACACAAACATGCGCTGCCTGTTTACCAGTCACCGCCAGTTGATGTTGCACCTGACACAGCACATATAAAGGTACACCATCACGCCACAATTTTGCTCCATGCTCACCTGCTGTTTTGCATTCCAAAATTTGGACTTCATCACTGCCGACCACGCTGTAATCCAGATTGGCTAACATAAAGTATTTATCGGGATCAGGATGCTGAAGTACTGCATTGATCCGTCGCACCTTGCTATGGGTGTGCATGCTATAGAACTCTGCCACCAAAGGCTCCAGCTGCTTACCCCAATACAACGGTGCCACACCTGAACTTTCATCTTCAATAGATTGAGTCTGACGACCTGTTTTGATCAGCCAAAGCTCTAACATAGACATGTAGGGATTGAGACCACAGGCAGTCGCAGCATCACTACTGCCAATGCCTTGCTTACGCACTTCAAGCCAGTCCTGATATTCCATCCCTTTGGTATTAACCAATCGCTTGGCTGCTGTTGAGCGTTTGGTCGTGATAGTTGGATTGACTACGATCTTTGGTCCTACCGTCGTAGGCTGATGGGAAATAGATACAATTTGATTCATGGAATCATCCTTATAAATTCTGATCTCTGTAAAAGAAATGCATAAAAAAGCCATACCCGACACGAGGTCGGGTATGGCGATTTGTTTGCTGTTTTAATTGAAAGGGGTTACATGAGTGCTCTGATGAGCATTTGTTTGGGGTGACTTGATTTCGACATAAGTAAGTCAGTTCATTTCAGGCGATCAAAGCAAGTGCTTGCTCCAATCCTCTTTGTTTCACACCCGCACCTGCACCGAACCAAGCTGAATCTAGTCGATGATCGGTACTCATGGCACGTCGTTCATGATCCACAAATTCTGTGATCGAACAAAGTAATCCATAAGCTGTATCTTTAGCTGATGACAATTCAGCACCGCGTCCTTGTCCATTAAACATCTCTAAAGCTTTATTCATGGCACGACCATTGGGTTCAGGCTTTTTCTCCTGAGCTTGCTGCGCGACATTACGATAGAACTGAATAATGTTTTCTTCAGGATCGGAAATTGACATGGTGCTATTATTAAACACGGCATCAAAGTAAGCCTTAGCTTCCTGCTGACTCACCTTACGCTGCGTGAGCTGTTTCATCTCATACATGTGCTCATCCCATGCACGCACTGAAATACCTAATTGCTGTTTCACTTTCTCTGCGTCAAACTTGGTGCTATGTGGAACTTTCACTACACCAGCACTACTGCTTTGTCCACGTAGAGCAATCGCTAAAGTGTTGTTACAGACCACCCGGATACTGGTGAACTGTGCTGTCGTTGCCAAAGTGCCATCACACGCGGTAGCTAGCAGGATATAACCATTACTGACATCCTTAGCCTTTAATGCAGTGCTTTGGCCGGTACGTGCTAAAGCCCAGAACTTCTTCCCACCTTTCAAAACCCCTGCGGTTTCTAACTCAAAGCCAGATTGCTCTGTCAGATCCCGGTAGAACTCTAGGATCTCTTTAGGCTGAACTTCCTGATAACGCTGACTGACTACAGATAAAGGTGCATGGGTATCTGAGCGATACAACACTCGCTGCTCTTCAAAAGGCATGATGATGCTCTGACCACGTTCATTCTGTGCCATATAACTGACATTCGAGGATTCGATCCGCCAGTCCATCCCGGCTTGCTGTGCCCAGACTTCCAGTGGTTGATTCGGACTTAGCTGATTACCGAGACCATGCCAAGGGGTTTCGCCAACATAGGCGATTTGTTCGATTTGATGTGCCATCGTTCTTATCTCCTATGATGATTCAACGAAAGTTTTGCTGACATTGATTACAGTGATAGTAGGTCATGGTGATTGGCTTTTTAGGCTCATCAAACACGCTGCTGAATAGGCCACCAATCACTGCACCTGCAAGTCCACCAAGCAGTGGTGATACAGGCAGTGGCAAACCCTTTGAAATGGATGCACCGATGGTTGCGAACGAAGCTGATGCTGCTAGACCTGTAGACTCAGATCCACTCACCTGCTGATTAACCACTTGAATAACCTGATCCGAAAAACAATAAGGACAATTTAAACTCATAATATATACCTCTAGACATGACAAAGGCTCACCGATGGGTAAGCCTTGCAAAGTTAAAAAACTCGTTTTCATCTAGATAATGTATATCTGAGATTATTTTCATTTAGCGTCTATCATACTGCACTCTTAACTGACCTTTACCAAATACTCTTCGTCCTTCTGGCTTAACACGTAAGTATTGAAGAGTACGTTTGTGATGATCAGCAATGTATTGCATTGCTCTAATAAAATTTGCCACTTGAGTTGAATCGCGACGATGAATCACACCGATCCCTAGCTCATCTTTACTTCGAAGTTCCGCTACACGTTCACGGTTCCAACAATTATAGCCTTGACCAAAATCTCTAGTAATATCCTTCCATAACTCAATAATTTCATTCCCCCAATATGCTGCGCTTCCAGCACGGTAGGCATTATCATAGATGATTGCTAAGTGACAGTGAAAACCTTTACTTTTACCGCCTTGTTCCACTCCCCATATATACCCGACTACATGTTTAAATATGCCATCTTTATTTTGGATACGGTTAAGCAGTATATCTAAGTCCTTATAAATATCTTCAACTCTAATTCGACTAGAATATTCTTGCAAATAACCCAAGTCTACACGAGCAACTAATATTCGACTGCATTTATTAAGTATTGAACTACAATATTCCTGCACTTCAATTTTATTTTCATCTTTCTGTTTTTCAATGGTTTCATAATCTTTCTTGAAAAGCTCAAATAAATCTAAAAACCATTTTCTTATCTCTTTGTACCCAATTATCTTTAACTCGTCCATAAGTTCAAGATAACCAGAGTCTATTCTCTGTAAGTCATATCTCAGAATTACAAAGAATTTAAGATAACCTGTGTATTCATCATCGGGATCATAAATATCATTAAAGCCTAATAACAGATTAGTAAGCTGCGAATAGAATCCATACCATTTTGTACGTTCTCTTTTTAAACGTTTTAAAAATTTCTCAATCTCAAGTGTAAGTTTTTCCTGATTAATTAAAACTCTCATGTTTAAACCTATGTGTGTGACAGTTACATAAGAGATAGGGAATTCAGTATATATATACGTTTACTTTACAATAAAGTGTTACCTAATAAACGATTAGATTAATAACCAAAGCTTTAGGGAGTCCAAATTCCTCCTGTAGTACAGTACCTATTCTCCACATGAAAAACTTTTCCTCCCTGCTTTAAGCTTAAATTCATGCAGGCTCTAGTCTCAAAAAAGCTAGAATTAAGGAATAAAATGAATTTTAGACTATATCGTTTTAGTACCTAATTTTAGTTATAAAAAAATTAAATTAAAAACTTATATTGCCTAAACATTGTTTATTTATACCCCCCTTATCCCTTAGTAGAAAGCTTTTAAAAATATAGTGCAAAACAAGGGGAAATAGAGCGAAAAACTTAGTAGAAGGTATTGTTTTTATTGCCTAAAGTATGACGTAAGCTTTTTAGAAACAGGATACAAAATGCGCAATTCTGAACTAGACAATCTTAAATCATTCCTGACACAACTTCGAGATGAAGATCTTATCTGGGTACTGTATGTCTATCATCGCCCAAATATTGATAACAATCGCAGAATACGGGAGAGCAACGATGCTATAGAAAAAGACATCGCAAAACTGAACAGCCTAGATAAACTCAGGAACATAAGTAAATTTATAATTGATGAAATGAATAATAGTAGTGATGATGATATCTATTATTTTTTACGTGATTTAAAGGATTTTCAATCTAGAATCACAATACATTCTTTTGACTTTAATAAAATTAAAGATAATCAAAGATTCTTACAATTTGCATGCAAAGTCTTGAATGAAAAAGAAGGAGATCGCTTAATTTTAGATATAAAAAATCTATACTTCCAGCTCCTTTATCTGGCTTATACAATCCCTTTTTATTATGAAAATTCTAGATCAATTGAAAATATATATTATCGATTTGACAAAATATACACAAAATTCAACAGTCATTTTAAATCACCATGCTCTGATTTTTTTGTATGGGCTAAAAAGCATATTAATGAAAACTCAGAATTTAGGAGATACAGAAGAGATGCATCACATGTATCTGAATATGAGACTTTAATTAATTCAATATTTGATATTATCTATTATGAAGATGAAAATATTCACTATGCTCTAAGAAAAAAATTATCTAATGCGTGGTATCAAAAAAAGCACCGTGAGGAGAAAAAGGTGAAAAAACCTAACTATTACGCATTAACCAAAAGAGCTAGAGAAGCGTTGCTTACATTAGCTTTCAAGAATGGTGTGTCCGAAGAGCAAATGATCGAAAGACTCATCAATGAAACCTATGCCAAAGAATGCTGTTCAGTCGATGGAGAAAACCTATATTTGTAAAAATAATCTTTCCACCAGTCACACCCAATCTAGTCCATTATATAACTAAGATTGGGTTTGTGCGTGCAGACCTAATGAAAATAGGTATCTTAATAAAATTTTATTGATTTAAGCTCATATTCACTTTGCTTAAAGCACTTTTAAACGGCTTTGTTGCACAAAGATTTCATAACTATATGATTTAAAAAGTTTTGATTATTTTTTGATCCAAAGTTAAATTTATTTAAATCAGATACTTACATATTTATACAACAAAGCCTCGGTAGTGTAAAAATGACCCCCTAACGGCATTTAAAAACTGACCCCCTTGGTTAATATTGCGCTCGGTTATATGCCGAGCGAATTCTGTTCTGTGACACATGAGCAAGTTGCCGTTCAATGGGATCGGGATTAAACAAATTTAATTCGTTCACAACTGGACTGAATAGCGCTCTCAAACAGTGTTTGTTCATTCAACCTGTATAAATAAGCATGCTCTAATATTTTAAAGTTTAGCCTTAGCTGCTTGTAACTGCTTCTTGAAGAATGCATTAGAATTCGGATTATAGTAAAAATCATGAATAAAAACTCTTTCGTTCATTCCATACATTTTTTCTTCCACCAAGCACTCTATAGTTATACGTATAAGCCTGTAAATTTCATAGACACGATCATAGCAGTCAAATATAGTTTTTTCAGACACAGAGAAACCAAATTCAGCTAATTTTTTTCTTGCGAGCTTGGCACATGAGATATCCGAGTCCACAACATATTGAGGGGACTCTTTGAACAATGGTTTATCGAGATTATTACCTTTCTTAAGTATCAAATGCCATGCACCGATTAAGGCAATCCAATTAGCCGAACTATCTGAAAAAATGGGATTATGTCCTAATCGCTCTTCAATATTTATTAGGAACTTCTTCAGATCATTCTTAGTCTTTAGCTTATAAAATCCATCATATTCAATCCCCTTTAATGACTTGGCCTTACCCCTAGCCTTAATGGCAGCTGCTACTTTTTCATAATCTTCCAAATCATTTAAGTTAACAATCTGATCTTCGGAATAATACTCTGCAATTAAGTTATTTTTAAAAACTTCAAACTCTAGAAATAACATCGCCCTATAGAAAAGTTTATTTAAAAAACTCTCATTGATGACTTTATTCTTTTTTTGATATTTAGCTAGTGTTAAAAAATTAAAATCTAGAAATTTACTAAGCACCCCTATACTTATATTATCGTACTCAAAATATAGAACTTGACTAACAATTTTAAAAGCAGCAGCACCAGTAATTAACTGAATTGGATTTTGTATTAATATTTCATTTAAATCTTGCTTATAATGATCAATTTTAAAACCCACCGACTCTATTTGTTGAATTAGGTAGGCACGATATTTTTCTTGCATTTGAAAATAGATATCATTTTCAATTAATTCACCCTTTCCAAAAGCTAACTCAAAATCTACTCCTATCAATAACAAATGCTTGTAATGCTCCCTTATCAACATGCCCTCAGACCTACGATAAGCCAATGAATCAATAGTAGCTAATAACTTACTATATATACTTAACTTCTCTGTTGAGAAGCTCTGCATGGCTGCAACATCATGAAAATATAAATAATCTAATAGTCTGACTGTGCTGTTTTGAAAATCGTTAAGTTTTGGCATAAATGTGTATTCTTAAAAAAGTTCCCCTTATTTCAGAATTATTACCCATTTCATCTTATTTACAATTATTTCAGTTGATTTAGTTACCTAGACCTTAGCTCTATGTACTAAGAATTCGAAAAATTAACATTCTTTTAAAAGGTTCCCAAATGAGTACAGTAAAAATGAATTTATCAGACTATTTATTCATGCAATTTAAAACCATGACTCCCACTCTTGAACAAGTGGCAGCCATGTATTACCCCCATCTAAGTAAAGCAAAAATATTAGAAAAAGCGAGAAAAAAGGAATTTCCATTTATTTGCTACAAGATAGATGAAAGTCAAAAATCACCATACTTAGTTGATATTTTTGACTTAGCTTTTGTTTTAGACAAACGTTACAACGAACAAGCTAAAGAGTATGAAATTTTTACGAAGTCAGCTCTAACGAATTCTCAAAATTAAGGGTCTGTTTTCTTCGTTTAACCGATACATACCTTTCCAAACTCCCCCATGAATCGTGCAAACTAATTTGCTGTATCTGGGGGATAGTGAAACCTTGCTCAGCTAAACGGGTACACCCTTCATGTCTCAAATCATGGAATTTTAAATCATCTATTCCAAGCAACTTACAAGCTTTTCTAAATTCACCACCTATTGTTTTTGGACTAAGAGGTATCAGATATTCATCGCCATAGCCTCTTTTCAACATTCTAGCTCTAACTTCCTGCTCCGATAAAAGCTCAATAATTTTTTTACACTGAGGTAATACATTAAACTCCTTATGATTCCCTTTAGAGCCCGTTGGGTTTTTCAAATCACGTATTTTCCATGAGTTGTTATGCCTGTCAAAATCTATTAATTTCATTCGAGTGATTTCCGCTTCACGTCTACATGAGTAGATCGCAAACCAGATAATTAAATGCATTGGATAGCTATAGTTCGGATTACGCCATTTTTGTACAAAATATTTTGTAAGTGCCATCAGCTCATCATTGGTCGGGAGCCTATCTCTTTTCTGACTTGAAGAAATTTGGCGTGTTTTTCGTAATTGCGCTGTCGCTTTGTCAAAGGCATTTAGATCAATATCTATATCCCACATCACCGCTGCATGAGATAGCACCCCTCTAATATGTAACAACTCATGCTGGAGTGTACTAGATGCAACAGGGTCAAGTCCTAGATCTTCAATGCCCTTTTTGCGTAGGGCCACGTGTTCAGCAATATGAGTCGATTTAATTTTTGTGATAACATGCCGCGCGATTGGAAACTTCTGAATAAGTTTGAGTGAATATGTTTTAGTTCGTCCATACTCAGCTCCCACTTCCGCCAAATATTTCGAAATAGCGTTAGAAAGAGTTAGATCTATTACATCTTCTTGACCAAACAAAATTTCAGGATTTTCTTCTATTTCAGCTTCCCTTTTTGCTAACCAAATTGCTGCAACTTTCTTCGATCCAAATGTTTTACTTTCTTTATATATTGGTAAATCTTTTCGATTGATTCGAATTTCAGCACGATAGCGTATTGATCCATTGACTAACTTACGCTGCGTGATTGTACCCATTTTTACGCCTTATGATATTTTTACTTATTATGGCGTATTTATGGCGTAAATCAAATTTTAAAAAGAGCAAAAAAAGATGAAATAGATGCAAATAAATTCAACACAACACTGATTCAATAGGTTGATTTTCAATGAGTATTTTATCAAAACCAAGCAACACACAGAATCCTCGAATCAGTGTTGCACCGATGATGGATTGGACCACCAAAGATTATCGTTTCTTTGCACGTTTATTTAATCCAAATGTCATCCTCTATACAGAGATGGTGACCACTGGCGCGATTTTATTTGGTGGCGCGAACCGTCATTTAGACTTCAACAAAGAAGAACATCCGATTGTGCTCCAGCTGGGTGGTTCGAATCCTAAAGACCTAGCGACTTGTACTAAAATGGCACAAGACTGGGGCTATGACGAAGTGAACCTTAATGTAGGTTGCCCAAGCGATCGCGTACAAAACAATAAAATTGGTGCATGCCTCATGGCTGAGCCTGATTTAGTAGCAGAATGTATTGCAGAAATGCAAAATGCTGTAGATATTCCAGTGACGGTTAAGCATCGTATTGGTATTGATGACATGCAGTCGTATGAAGAAATGTTGCACTTTGTCGACACTGTTGCCAAAACTGGATGTAATAACTTTATTGTGCATGCACGTATTGCTTTACTCAAAGGCTTATCACCCAAAGAAAACCGTGATGTACCACCCTTACGCTATGAAGATGTCTACCGCTTAAAACAAGAGCGCCCGAATCTGTTAATTGAAATTAATGGTGGTATTAAGACCTTTGCCGAAACCGAAGAACATTTGAAGCATGTTGATGGGGTCATGATTGGACGTGAGGCCTACCATAATCCCTACCTTTTGGCAGAAATGGGCCAATTATGGAATTTGGAAGCACCTGACCGCTTTGAGATTATGCACAGCATGATGCCATATATTTCGCAGCGTATGGCTGAAGGCGCGCCTTTATCTATTATCACTCGTCATATTTTAGGCCTATTCCAAAACTTACCAGGCGCACGTAAATGGCGTCAGGCACTCAGTGGTGGTAATGCAAAAACACTCAAAGATGTTGAAACAGCATTGTTTAATATTCAAGATGCGATGAAGCGTACTGAAGAGTATGTGCGTGAACACCAAGCTTAAGTCAGTTCTACTTTAGCTCGAACCAATTAAAAAAAGCCCTCAATCATTGAGGGCTTTTTTGATTCAAGCTTTCAGCTTGTAATGCGAAGTTGAGTCAAGAAATGAAGGCTTAAAGCAACTCATCTGTTTCAGCTTCATGATGTAATGCATCATGAATAGCCTCAACCAACTGCTGTGCAATCTCTTGCTTGGAAGCTTTTTCTAAATCGCGCTTTTCCATTTGATACTGTTCTGCAAAAAACACAATCATGGCATTTTCATCAGAAGCAAAGCCAATATCTGGACGGGATACATCATTGCAAGCAATCATATCGAGCTTCTTGGCAACCAATTTACCGGCAGCATATTCTTCCACATTGCGCGTTTCAGCAGCAAAGCCCACCATAAATGGACGTTTATCCTGCTGGGCAATCGTCGCCACAATATCTGGGTTTTTAATCAGCGCAACATTTAACTCATCGCCTGCTTTCTTAATCTTATGCTCAGCCACTTCTGCCACACGGTAATCCGCCACTGCTGCAGTTGCAATAAAGACATCACACCCTTGATCCAACTGTTGCATGCTGTGATCGAGCATTTGTCTTGCTGATTGTACATTAATACGGCGTACACCATTGGGGGTGTCCAGACTCACAGGCCCAGCCAACAATGTTACTTTTGCACCAGCAGCATAACATGCCGCTGCCAAAGCAAAGCCCATTTTGCCAGTACTGTGATTGGAAATATAGCGCACAGGGTCAATCGCTTCACGGGTTGGACCTGCCGTAATCGTGACACGTTTTCCAGCCAACAAGCCAAATTTTTCCGCAATTGCACGTTGCGCACGGTGGAAGTATTCAGTCACTTGATTAGCTAGATCTTCGGGCTCAGGCATACGCCCCAAACCTACGTCACCACAGGCTTGTGAACCTGCGTCAGGCATAATCACATGCACGCCATCTTCAATGAGCGTATTTAAATTGCGCTGTGTTGCTTTGGCAGCCCACATTTGTTGATTCATGGCTGGAGCAACCCAGACAGGCGCTTTCGTCGCCAAGTAAAGCGTCGAAAGTAAATCATCCGCCAAACCCGCTGCAAATTTTGCCAAGCTATCACAACTGGCAGGAGCCACCAGCAATAAGTCCGCCCAACGCGCAAGCTCAATGTGCCCCATACCTGCTTCTGCTTCTGGATCGAGCAATGTTGTATGCACAGGATTACCCGAAAGCGCCTGAAATGTTAATGGCGTAATAAAGGCTTGTGCACCGGCGGTCATGACCACACGTACATTAAATCCAGCGTCTTTTAAACGACGAACCAAAATCGCACTTTTATAGGCAGCAATCCCACCCGTAACAGCCAAAACAATGTTTTTATTTGGAATGACACTCAAGTCGAAGCTCACAAACAGGCTTCCTATCTGTTGCAGTGGCGCTCACAATAGCATTAAATATGGACAGACCCAAGATTGCACTTGGAAAAACAACGACAACTCATAATAAAAAAGTCTAACAAAAATGAATTTCTCAATTAAACATTGGCCCAGTCAAGAACGGCCTCGTGAACGCTTACTCCAACAAGGTGCACAAAGCTTATCCGATGCTGAACTACTTGCGATTTTTTTACGCTCAGGCTCACAACAACATTCCGCCGTAGAATTGGCAAGGTTATTAATTCAACACTTTGGAAGCCTAGGCCCTATCCTCAATGCTTCTTTAAGTGATCTCAGTCAATTTCATGGCATCGGCGCAACCAAATATGCACAGCTCATGGCGGTCAAAGAACTTGGCAAACGCTACATTGGCCAGCAAATGAATCAGAGTGCACTGGCTTTAAATCACTCTACGCAGTTGATTGATTTTTTACGTTTTGAATTTTTATCCGAGACTCAAGAAGTTTTTGCAGTACTGTGTCTCGATGCACATTTAAGAAAAATAAACTTTAAAAAATTGTTTTTTGGCGCTGTTAATTCCTGTGAAATTTCGATCAATCAATTGTTACGCTATGCCATTTCACAACATGCAAGCGCGATCGTGATTGCACACAATCATCCCTTTGGCATGCCATCTCCATCTGAAGCTGATCGCGTGCTCACCGCACAAATTGATCAAGCTTGCCAACTCCTCGAAATCCAGTTAATTGACCACTGCATTATTGCGCAGGAGGGAAATTATTCTTTTGCTGAACACGGGCTCATCAATCATTAAAAACTGTCGTTTTCATATATTGACAAAGGTATGAGCAAAGATGAAGATCAGAGCAAATTTATGAAGATTCTAATCATATGATTGTTCGTGACCAAACCAGTGTATTTAAGCTGTTGTTCTCATGGCGAGGAACTATTTTACCTAAAGTTTTACCGCCATTGGGTGTGGTCATGTTGCTCTCAACCGTTATTGGTGGTCTGTCATATTTTAATATTTTTCACTTCCCAGAATTACCCTTGGTCGGCTTTACCTTAATTGGGGTTGTACTGTCTATTTTTTTGGGCTTTAAAAACTCTGCCTGCTATGACCGCTGGTGGGAAGCACGGCGTTTATGGGGCATTTTAATTGCCAATGCACGCCACTTTGACCGTGACTGTCGTATGCTCAGTCAGGGTCGCCGTGAACGTGTGATTCAACATGTGATTGTCTTTGCCAATGTTCTACGCGATCGCTTACGTCACGATACAGCCAACCCTACGGAACTCATCGAAACCAGTGGCATGAGCGCCCAAGCCATTAAACAATTGTATCAACAAGTCAATGCGCCACAGTACACGCTCAGTCTTATGCAATGGGAACTCATGCAAGCCCTAAAAGAAGGTGAAATTTCCGACATCATCTATGCACAAATGAACGATCATATTATGGAGCTCAGTACGGTACAAACAGGCTGTGATCGCATTGCGACGACCCCCTTGCCATTTGCCTATTCAGTATTACTTAACCGTACGGTCTATTTCTTTTGTTTTATGTTGCCTTTTAGCTTGGGCTCAACCTTAGGGCTAGTGACCCCTCTTTTGGTGGGTATTTTGGCGTATACATTTTTAGGTTTAGATGCCTTAAGTTCTGAAATAGAAGAACCTTTTGGTACACAAAGTAACGATTTACCCCTAGATTCAATGGTGCGTACCATTGAAATTGAATTGCTAGGTACCTTGGGTAAACCAACACCGCCACCCATTCAAGCCCACGACAACAACTTGCTTTAATTTTTACCAGCCATCCCTCTTCAAAATGGAGAGGGAAAAAAGCGTGTATTGCTCATTAAACGAAACTTTCCCAAATGCCTCTTTGCCCGTCATTAACACGTGGAATATTGCCAAGCTTAATCCATGGCATATTGCTCCCATGATAATCACTTCCGACAGAGACTTTTAAACCAAATTCAGCAATCATTCGATCGACCATTTGACGTGTGCCCAATGGATCTACTGCAGGTGGGAGCTCAACAGCATCACCACCAAATTTCGCAAAAATTTCGATTAAGTAGCGAATATTGGTTGCAGACAAATCATAGCGGGTTGGATGTGCCAATACAGCAAAACCACCACTGGCATGTATGACTTGAATAGTTTCTTCTAAACCTAAACCATCAAATTTTACATAGGCTTTTTTGCCTTCTTTAATATATTTGTCAAATGCTTGCTGTGCACGGCTGACATAGCCTTTTTCTACTAAGGTTTTAGCAATGTGTGTTCGCGTCACACGATCAGGCACATTGTCCACTTTGGCAATAACATCTGTATAAATATCTTCACCAATTAACGGGATCAGTAAGTCACAAATTTGTTTGGCACGTACGGCGCGTATGTGCTTTTGTTGTTCGAGTAATTCAAGTAAAGGCGCAGGATTTTGCATATTGAGTGCAACGACGTGTACACCATAGCTTTTTTTAGTGGCCGGGCGTGACCATTGGCTGGAAATTTCCACCCCAGAAATCAGTCGCATGCCGAACTCTTGCGCCACTTTTTCAGCTAAATTTAAGCCATCCATGGTATCGTGATCTGTCAGCGCTAGGGTATGAATGCCAATTTCATGCGCCGCTTGCACCAGTTGCTCTGGAGACAAAGTTCCATCAGAAATATTACTGTGTGTATGTAAATCTACGCCTAGCATCACTTATACTATGTCATTTATTTGATCAGATACCAGATACTCTAACATGAAAGCACTTTTAGACTTTGTGCCACTCATTATTTTCTTTTATTTATATAAAACTGTAGATCCAAAAGATACTCAGCATCCATTATTACAACTCTTCGGTTCTGCTGGAGGCATTGATAATAATAATATTTTAGTTGCAACTACAGGTTTAATGCTTTCAATGCTGGTGGTTTACGGCGCATTATTTTTTATTCAAAAGTTCCGCTTAGACAAGCAACAATGGATTGTTTTGTTTATGACCGTCATTTTTGGTGGCATTACTTTGGTACTGAGTGACGATTTCTATATTCGTTTAAAAGCGGTATTGTTGAATTTAGTCTTTGCAGGGGCGTTCTTACTGTCGCCTTGGTTTAGCAAAGACCGCAAGCCACTGATCGAACGTTTGTTTGGGCCTGTACTCGAACTGAGCGCATCAGGATGGAAAAAACTGAACTTTGCATGGGCCTGTATGTTTGTGGTGATGTCTTGCTTACATATTTTCTTTGCTTATTTATTTATGGGCGGAAAATATTGGGGTGAATTCACTG
This sequence comes from Acinetobacter sp. SWAC5, assembly GCF_003419885.1. Taxonomy (NCBI): domain Bacteria; kingdom Pseudomonadati; phylum Pseudomonadota; class Gammaproteobacteria; order Moraxellales; family Moraxellaceae; genus Acinetobacter; species Acinetobacter sp. SWAC5. Next base: position 10,057 of record NZ_QUWR01000008.1, on the reverse strand, counting down.
CATTTGGCGACATGATCGTGATGTTTTCCTTTATCATTATTCAGTTTATTGTATTGCGAAAATACTTTAAGACCTCTGAATAATACTTCTAGTTTAAAAATCGAGAAATCACATGCCATTATTTGTCGTTAGCTGTACAGATCGTGAAGGTACAGTCGAAAAACGCCTAGCGGTTCGCCCACAACATCTTGCGCGCTTAGAGCAATTAGATACTGAAGGCCGTTTGATTGTTGCAGGTGCAATGCCGAAAGACCCAAGCAATCCTCAAGCGGGCTTTTATGGTAGTACGATTATTGTCGATTTTGAAACGCGTGAAGCTCTCGATGCATGGCTCCAAGATGAACCATTCCTAAAGGAAGGCGTATATAGTCATATTGACGTTAAACCGTTCAATAAAGCCTTCCCTAAAGGATAAGTTCATGCGTGCCGTTTTTACCTGCATCATAGGCTGTTTTCTTTTTAGTTCCGTAAGCTGGGCAGTTGAACCTGCCCCTACGCCTACAGAGCCAGTCACAGCAACAGCTGCTGTACTCCCTGCCACTGTACCTCAAACTTTGCCAGCCAATAAACCTACAACTATGCGTGTGGCCTCCCAGCCCAATGCAATGATGGCTGCCGAAAATGCACCGCTGACTGCTGAGCAACAGATCAAAAATAAAGTTTCACAAGATGCTAAAATTAAGGCGCTGGTCAAAGATCAACACTCACGTTTACAGCAACTTGAAAAAGCAAACCTTGACGCTTTAGCACAAAACCAAGAGCTACAATTGAAAAATGATAGTTTAGGTGTACAAGTGCAAGTTCTACAAAGTGAGCGCAGTGCACAAATGTTTTTATACGGCGCTGTGACCATTGCAGTAGGCGTACTGCTTGGCTTCTTAATGGCGAGTTATATTCATACCAAACGTCGTCGCCAGTGGTAATTTAAGTTTTTATCTGTATCTGTAAAAGGCTCTCCTGCTTTGTCTCAAGCAATTCAAACGGCTGATCTTGATTGGCGTATGATCGATGGAATTGATGTTCCAATTTCTAAACAATTTGGCGATGCCTATTTCTCCCGAGATAATGGCCTGCTCGAAACACGACATGTGTTTTTAAATGGCAATGACCTCCCTGAACGGTTGGCACAGTTGCAAGACTTTGAATCTTTTCATGTCGGTGAAACAGGTTTTGGTACGGGCTTAAATATTTTGGCCTTGTGGCAATTATGGCAAAAGGTTCGCCCGCAAAACCACAGTCGCTTGCATGTGGTCTCTGTCGAAAAATTTCCGTTGTCTAAGCCAGACTTGATCCGCGCTTTGAATGCTTGGCCAGAATTACAGCCCCTCTCTGAGCAACTACTTGAGCAATATCCATTGCCCATCGCAGGCTGTCATCGACTGTCTTTTCCAGATGAACGCTTTATCCTAGATTTGTGGTTAGGCGATGCGCATGATGTTTTTCCTGTGATGGCAAAAACCAGTCAAATTCATGCCTGGTTTCTAGATGGCTTTGCTCCAGCATGCAACCCAGATATGTGGGAGGAGCACGTTTTAAGTCATATTGTTCGCCTTTCAGGCTATGGCACAACTTTCTCGTCATTTAGTGTAGCAGGCGTATTAAAACGTGGCCTCAAACAACACGGTATTCGTATTAGTCGCCCACGCGGATTTCGGCATAAACGTGAAATGCTCAAAGCCATTTGGCTAGAGGAAGATAAAGACCTTCCCTCTACAGATGACCTCATTATTTGTGCCGAGCCACCCACACAACCGATCACACAGCCACAGCAGCATAAGCAGCGTCATATTGCGATTGTAGGCGCTGGAATTGCAGGATTAAGCTGTGCTTGGGCACTCGCACAGCGTGGCCATTCAGTTACGCTATTCGATCAAGCAGAGCCCTTAGCAGGAGGTTCTGGTAATCCCCTTGCGCTCTTAAATCCCAAGCTCTGTCCAATCGAGCAAAGTGCGGAGCATCTGATGACGCTCACCTGGCAACACGCCATGCGCCATTATCCAAAATTTAAGGCTTTTCGTGCGCTAGACATCCATCAAATTGCACTCAAAAAGCCCGAAGAATTATTAGGCTTGATCGACCAGTACCCAACAGGGCTATTAACCGAGGATCAAGCATCTACGGCACAAGCAGAGTCACCATCATTACAAAGTGAATTTTCCAGTCTGTGCTTAAATGAAGCAGGTGCCGTTTCACCGCATCAGCTACGTGATCAGATCTTAGCATCGCCTCTAATTCAATTTCAGCAAGCACAGATTACACAGATTGAGCACTTAAGTACGGGTGTTGAATTATTCAGTCATACACAGTCTGTTGGGCAGTTTGATCACGTAGTGGTCTGTGCGGCTCGTCAAAGTATGCAACTGATTGAGGACTATCCACAGCTAAAACCAATACGTGGCCAAGTCAGCTGGCTCAGTCAACCAGACTCTGCGTTGAGTACGCAACATGCGTATAGCTATGGCGGTTATTGTATGCAACTCGATGCAACGCAATTTATTCTCGGTGCATCGTTTTATCCAAATAGAGAAGATAGCGAAGTGCTATTAGTAGATCATGTGCATAACTACAATCTTATCCACAGTGTCTTTCCTCACTACGCCGAGCAACTCCCAGCTGTAGAAACATGGCAAGGTCGCGCATCCGTTCGTGCACAAAGCTTGGATTATTTCCCTGTCCTTGGGTCAGTGAAAGCAGAGACAGAACTTTATACCTTTGCTGGATTGGGTTCTAAAGGTTTCTTATATGCTCCACTGTGTAGTGAAGTCTTGGTAGCGCAAGTCTTGTCTGAACCTTGCCCTATTCCTATGAGTTTATTGCAAAAACTCAGTGCACAACGTTTTAAAAAGAAAGTCAAAGCTAAAAAAGCATACTTTAAGCCTGATCAAACCATAAAACCGATTGAATGAAGCGTCATCGCTCCAATTTATAGACATAAAAAAAGCGCCCTTCGGCGCTTTTTTCTGAGGCGGATTAAGCGCCTTCAATCAGTGGTAAACCTGCTGCTCGAGCGGCACGAGTGCCTCCCATTAATACAACATATTCACGACCACTGTCTAAACCCTCTAAAAGCTCAGCAGCTCGAGGTGCTTTACTACCACCACCACATAAAATGTAGATTGGCTGATCCGTTGACACCTGAGTCAAACTATCTGCAGACAAATCAGTGATTGGCTGATTCACAGCACCTTTTAGGTGTGCCTCAGTAAATGCACTTGCGTCACGGACATCCCAGATAATCGCATTTTCTGGGAACTCAAATGTTGTAATTTCTTGTTTACGGATCATTGCGCACTCCTTTGATGTAAACAACACTTGGCAAATGAAGAAAACATCCCTAGCATCTCAGATATTCTTTCCCTTTGTAAAGGTCTAAACTATGCCTTCTTTCGATATTGTTTCAGAATTAGAAGTTTTTGAAGTAAATCATGCAGTTCAAAACACGCAAAAAGAAATTGCGACACGTTTTGACTTCCGCGGTCAGGACGTTTCAATCGAACTGAACGAAAAAAACAAAGAAATTAAAATCAGCACTGAAAGCGACTTCCAATGTGAACAAGTCTATACCATGCTAGAAAACCATTTCTTTAAACGTAAAGTCGATATTCAAGCACTTGACCCACAAAAAATGACCGCTTCTGGCAAAAACGTGATTCAAGTGATCAAACTCAAAGATGGCCTTGACTCTGATACCGCAAAAAAAATTAATAAAGCCATTAAAGAAAGTGGCGTGAAAGTGCAATCTTCTATTCAGGGCGATAAAATCCGTGTAACTGATAAAAAACGCGATACCTTGCAACAAGTGATGGCGTTCTTGAAAGAACAGCAGTTCGGTGTGCCTTTACAGTTCAATAACTTTAAAGATTAAGGCAGGACACCTGCCAAGCAGAGGAATCATGGCGCAAGGCAATCGTTTATCTAAGCTGGTCAGTTCAACATCGAAATTTCCACAAAGCATTCGCACTGCGCTATGGTCCAAAGCATTTGGCAAAATCGTCCCAATGGTCGGTTCTGCCAAAATTCGTTATTTAGAAGTCAGCCCTTCCCGCGTTACGGTCAGCATCGCAAATCACAAAGCGATGCAAAACCATATTGGTCAGCTACATGCTTGTGCTATGGCACTCATCGCAGAGACTGCAACTGGCTTCGTGACTGCAATGAATGTACCGGACAGCGCCATTGTACTCATTAAATCATTTAAAGTTGATTTCCAACGTCCTAGTAAAGGCGCAATGCAAGCAACCGCTATTTTGACTGAACAACAACAACAGCTCATGCGCACCACAGACCGTGGCGAAACCTTAGTTCAAGTCACCGTCACCGATGAATCTGGCGAAGCACCCATTCAATGCGAAATGCTTTGGGCATGGGTAGAAAAGTCCTACCTGAAAAAGAAATAATTGTAAATAAAACTTACTTTTAAGTAAGTCTATTACTTACCGAATTAAGACTAAATCTTTACCAAAGGGTGCTATTTCTATAGCACTTCCTTGCTCATGATGGAGTTATATTTATAACGAGAGCAAAATTAAATGAAACCCTTTTTAATCACCAGCGCGCTACTTTTCACTAGCATTGCTGTAACCGCACAAGCAAAAGCACCTGCAGACAAAACGCCAACTCAGACACCAACTACCGTTATTACTGCACAAGCTCAGCAAGCCGAACGCAACAAGAAACTGGTGACCGATTTTTATAATGGTGTCTTTCAAAAGCATCAGGTAAAAGCTTACTCAGATCAATATATTGGAACTGAATATATTCAACACAACCCTCATGTACCCAATGGTAAAGCGCCGTTTGTAAACTACTTCACCCAATATTTCAAAGAAAATCCTCTCGCAAAAAGCGTAATTAAACGTGTTGCTGCCGAAGGTGACCTTGTCTATTTACATGTGCATTCACAGCAAAATCCACAAGATAGAGGTGTTGCTGTCGTTGATATTTTTAGAGTTGAAAATGGAAAAATTGTCGAACATTGGGATGTTAAGCAAGATGTTCCAGCTGAAAGTGCCAATCAAAACACGATGTTTTAAGCTTCAACAAAATAAAAAACCCAGCATATATGCTGGGTTTTTTAAACACTCAAACTGCTTTTAGCGTCTTATTCTGCTTTCGTTTGTGATGCTTCAAATAACTGTTTTGCTTCTGCAGGAATTTGGCGTTTTGCACCTTTGACATCCACAGCAACAAAAGTATAGACCCCTTCCGTCACACGAATCGGATCACGTGAGCTGTCATGGCTGTCCCAAACCTCGATTTGCATTTGAATTGAAGTATTTCCCACTTTCAAAATTTTGGTATAGCAACTGATAACATCACCCACTTTTACCGGTACTAAAAATGTCATCTGGTTAATGGAAATTGTTGCACAGCGACCTTTACTAAAACGCTCTGCGTGAATCGCACCTGCCAAGTCCATTTGTGACACGATCCAACCACCAAACACATCACCGCTCCAGTTGGTATCTGCTGGCATTGCAATTGTTTGTAGTGAGAGCGTACCTTCCGGTTTTACATGAGTTTCTGACACTTTAACTCCAAGCCCCATTATGAATGGGCAGTCAATTGTTGATCGAGCCACTGCTGCAATTCACTTGAACGCAGCGCTCCACTTATTCTAGCAAGTTCGTTGGTTTTATTCATCAAAACTAAGGTTGGAATGCTCCGTACATTAAAAGCACTGCTTAAACGTGGGTTTTCTTCGGTATTAATTTTGGCAAAAATTACATGCGGATATTGCTTTGCAACTTGAGCAAAATGCGGTGCCATCATCTTACATGGCCCACACCACTCTGCCCATAAATCAATGAAAATCGGTAAGTCGCTATGACTAATGAACTGACTAAAATTCTGTTCATTCAGCTCAATAGGTGCCAGTGGTACCAAGGCTTCATGGCATTGGCCACATGCAGGTTGTTCTGCCAATTTTTCCTCGGGCACACGATTTTTTGCCAAACAATGCGGGCACACAATAATCATTAACTTACTCCTACATGCTGATTTAAAAAATCTAACTGCTTTGCCACTGCTTTTTCAAACCATGCGCCATGATAAATATCAAAATGAGCCATATCCCATTCATAATAATCAACATAAGGTGCAATATTCGTGGCTGCTTCACGGCTAGACTCAATTGGAATCAGACTATCATTCTTCGAGGCGATATACAGTACAGGAACAGCAATTTTGCGTAAATTTTGAATGGGCCGATAACGCATCAGATTAAAAAATGCTCGTGCAGGCACCTGCCCACTCCAATAATAATCAGGGTGAATAATCGATTGATATCCTGCGTATGCATCTTTGGTTTGCACAAAACATAATCCAGATGGATCTGTTACCGCCAAAGTCCTTGGCGATAATCCCACCTTCGCACCCATATAATCTTGACTGGAGATTTTGAGTGCTTTTGGCAATAAGTTTAAGGGAAAATTTTTAGCACTTTCTGCACCATCAACAAATGGATTTTGTGCAATGACCGCTTGAATATTTTTATTTTCCGAAGCTAATTCAAGTGCATAACCCGCACTCAATGAAATGCCCCACAAGACAATTTTACGAGAGTTAATCGATTTACGTTGCGACACATGCATCAACATTGTACGCCAATCGCTTAACTGCTCTTGAATGCTCACTAGCTCTCGAGGTCGACCCGTACTCCCCCCCCAATAGCGGTAATCAAACAAAACCACCGCATAGCCTGCCTGTGCAAAACGCTTAGCAAACTGTACTAATTTAAATTGTCTTAAACACGCAAAACCATGTGCCATGATAATGACACCCGGTGGAACATCTGTTTTAGGCCGATAAAAATCTGCTGCAATCACTTCCTGTCCGCTTTTCACATACAGCGGTTCAACGGTATAAGCGTGCATACACACTCCATGCAAAAATTGAACTGTTATTCTTTATAAAAATTTTAATACGCCACGCTCATATTCTCGCTTAATGCTATCATAAAGCATATTTCTATTTTTAAAATTTTGGAGTGACACTATGAGCGAAAATGTTGGTTTTGCAGGTCAAATTAGTCCTGAACATGTAACGCAAATTGTTGAAAAAGGATTTAAATCGATTATTAATAACCGTCCAGATATGGAAGGTGGTCCAGAGCAACCAACAAGTGCACAAATTGAAGAAGTTGCAAGTGGTGCAGGCTTAGACTATGTTTATCAACCTGTAGTCGCTGGTCAAATCACTGAGCTTGATGTACGTGCATTTGCCAATCATTTTAACCAATTGCCAAAACCTGTCCTCATGTTCTGCCGTACAGGCAATCGCTCAAACAACCTATTTCAACTAGCAAAACAAATGGACTTGCTTGATGATTAAGTCGATTTATGCAAGTTTACTTTGTTTATGCTTGAGCATGCTTAGCCCAGCATTTGCAGAATTGCCACAAAGCACAGCCCTGACACCCCAAGTCAGTGTTGCTGGACAAATGAACTTAGATAAATTTTCTGCCTTGCTCAAACAAGGCTTTAAATCTGTAATAGTGAATCGTCCAGACCAAGAAAATGGCAATCTGGTAAGTGTAAGTCAATTACGTGAAGTTGCTGAAAAAGCACATGTCAGCGTGATTTACCAACCTGTAGATAGCGGTAAAATTTCTCAAACAGATATTCAAGAATTTGCTAAGTATTATAATGAGCTGACTAAACCGATTTTATTAGTATGCCGTAGTGGGACACGTTCAACGGCACTCTTTAATCAAGCAAAAGCACAAGGACTCTTGAATGAATAAAATATGGATGCTGGCAATCATCACTGCACTTTTACTATCGGGCTGTAATTCTATGCAGATTAGACCCACTGTTGGGGTAAGTGTTGGAAGCTCTATTTAATTATTATTCATAAAAAACAGCGCCGAAGCGCTGTTTTTTTTATAACTTTAAATCGCCAAAAATTCTGAGTATTAAATTATTTATAAGACTTATTCTATCAAAATTAATAAAATAAACTATTGAACTTTTTAAACTTAGCTTAGTATTTCATACTAGTTATGCAGATATATCACTTAAATTAAAGTCAAATACACATTTAAAATGTCGCTACACTCTCAAAATAGGAAAGGCCTATCCATGTATGATCTAATTATTATAGGTGCAGGCACTGCAGGCATTTCTGCCTATAAAGAAGCCATAAAATATACCGATAACTTATTAATTATTAATGATGGTCCTTGGGATACGACCTGCGCGCGCGTTGGCTGTATGCCAAGTAAAGTTCTCATTGCATCTGCAAATCGGGTGCATGAAATACAAAATCTGGAAGGATTAGGTTTAAGTGCCACAGTAAAAATTGATACTTCGCAAGTGATGCAACATGTACAACAACTTCGAGACCGTTTTACTCGTGCAACTCTAAAAGATGTTGAATCTTGGCCTTCAGAACACAAAATGTCAGGTCGCGCCGAATTTATTAATGCCAATACTATTCAAGTCAATCATCAAGAATATCAAGCCAAAAATTTTATTTTAGCCGTTGGAAGCACGCCAAACATAGATGCAAAATTAAAACAACGACTTGGGGATCGTTTAATCACGACTGATCAAATCTTCGAATTAAAGCAACTCCCACAAAGTATAGCCGTAATCGGCAGTGGCGTTATTGCCTTAGAGCTGGCTCAAGCGATGCATCGTCTAGGTGTCAAAACTAAAATCTTTGCACGTAGCCGTAAAATTGGCACATTGGTGAGCAAAAATCTACAACAAGTAGCTCAAAATGAATTGCTCAAAGAATTAAATCTAAACTTCGAAATTTTGCCTAGTGACTACACTCGGACCGAACACGGTATTGAAATAATATATCAACAGAATGATACAAAACAGCTTATAACGGTTGATTACGTGCTATCTGCTACTGGTCGTCAATCACGCCTAAATACATTGCATCTTGAGAAAATTAGCAGCATTTTTAGTGATCCTAAAAAAATACCAGTCAATCCCAATACAAAACAACTTTCTAACTATCCAATCTATATTGTAGGTGATGCTTTTACCAATACTCCAATCCAACATGAGGCTGCGCACGAAGGAAAATTAGTTGTTCAAAATATATTAAGTAACAAGCAAGTTTCTAATATTAAAACATTAACACCGTTGGGCATTGTCTTCAGCTCACCAGAAATGGCATCAGTTGGGCAAAATAGTCTGCAACTTGAAGAACATAAAGTTAGCTTTATTACAGGTGTTATTGACTATGCCAAGCAAGGGCGAGCAATCGTTAATGCTAAAAACCAAGGTGCAGTTGAGATTTATATAGATAAGGATTCCCGCAAAGTATTAGGAGCTGAATTGTTTTGTCATGAAGCAGAACATCTCGCACACATACTTGCATGGATGATTGATGAATCACTTACAGTGGATGACTTACTCGATAAGCCGTATTACCACCCAACAATAGAAGAAGGCCTGAGAACGGCTTTGAAACATGCGAGAAGACAATTAAATAATGATTAAGGGTTAGCTAATTATTTAGTTTGTTATTGAGAGTAGCTGTTGCTTACACATTAGTGCTTTAATGCAACAGCTCCCATGCCAATCAATATTGTCAAAAAAACAATAATTATTATTTGGCTTATTATGGCAACGAGAGCACTATTTTTAAATGTATCAATACTAAGCACATATTTAAAAACAATTGATGCCAGCAAAATAGAGAATATGAACAATATGAATTGATTATCTATCGTTTTCTTTTATAACCTGTAATTGCAGAATTCAAAAATAAAGAAAAAAATGCTTAAAAAATTTGCTCTCAATGCACCTAATTTTTCAGCCGTTATTTTTACTACGTGATATACGATAAATAAGAAAATCAGGAAAATTGCAAATATCATATTATTGTCTTTATTTTTATAAGTACTTAATAAGTATATAAAAATATTTACTGATCTTCAATCAATTGCCCCCTATATTTTCTTTCAAGCCTGTTTCTAAATAAGCTTTAGCCTTATTTAAAATATTTTTTATGCATAAAAAAACACCCCCAACGATTTAGTTGGGGGTGTTTCGAATAATGAGCTGGCGATGACTTACTCTCACATGGGTAACCC